>CAYZQX010000186.1:0-7831 GCA_964480615.1 uncultured Chitinophagales bacterium
TTAATGATCCAGGACTTTGACAGCCACCTTGACCAGTCCATATCCATTGTTTGCGTTCACACTCAGCTTCTCTAGCGGCACGGCCATCACCTGCACTTGTACATCCAAAATACAAATCACCATCAGGCGTGGGCATAGCCACTCTTATATCTCCTACACAATTATTCATACGCCTAACAAACTGCACACAATTATAAGATTGCCAGCCGGATGCTTCACACTCTTGTTTGAGTCTAGTCCATGAGGCTGAGGCATTGGCACAAGCATCGGATTGATCAGCACCTGGTTTTTTAGTGCTTCCTTTTCCATCTTTAGGCGGCTGTGTACCATCTGTACTGGCTGGAGCAGGTGCTTGTGCAGTGGTATTGCAATCGTTTCCAGCATTTTTTTGTTTGGCGCATTGTACATCTTCATTGGCTTGCTTAGCATCTTTCTGTGCTGCCTCCGCTTCTTCGGGTGGGCTAGTTGGTTGCCATTCACTACTTTCGCTACAAGTACTTACACAAGAGCTGCGTTCATAGCTACAGCTTACCTGTGCGCCTGTGCCATCATAACTACAAGTCTGACGTGTAGCACGGCCATTGCCACTGCCACCGAGATCGCTGTAATGACCTATAAAATAGGACACGCCTTTCACAATATGTCCGCCACCTCTGCGATCCGAAACTACATAATCAATTTTGCCATTTTCAAATACAGTATAGGTACCATCTTTGGGCTTATAAATTTCTACTACATCGCCTTGTTCATCTAGCAAGCGACCGATCTTAGTATCTTCGGTTTTTTCATAGAGTCCGTTGGCACTATCAATCACACCCAGTACAGCACCTACGCCTTCAATAAATTCTAAAACCCCTGCTACTATGCCAGGATTTTCGATCATAGAATTAGATCTAGCACTGCAGTTGGCTACCAGTGCATCCATTTTATTTACAGCCTTATCGATGAGTCCTTGTTCAGGCCTTGAAGGACCATTGGCACTAAACCCATTTCCTGGACCTTGTCCTGTATTCGATCCATTGTTTCCCCCCGATCCCATTGCGCCAGCAGAAGCCCTACTACAGCTATTTTCTATCTGTGTCCTAAATGAGTTGTTATTGCCTATTCCTATGTTTCTATCGATACTAAAATTATTCAAGGATCCTTTCGATGGCTTTGAATAAGTTGTTAATGCTGCTGCTGGGCCTCCGCCACTAGCACCTACAAATCCCTCTCCACAGCTAACCATCGCATCACCAGCAAGACCATTGCTGTCCCAATACTGCTCTAACCCATTCATTATTTCAAAAATTTCAGATTCATCATATCCTAAAAATTTTAATCCATCGGTGAATTGCTCGATGGTTTGACAAGTGACTTTGCCATTATCGCCTTAGCTACATATAAATTCAAATGGCATTGATTGCTTTAACAAGTTGGCATCTATATTGTGATTGATTAAATCCAATACTCTTGGCATATTGGCCCTGTAATAGGTTTGCTCGCTTTGCTTTCCTTTTTTATATTTTTTTGTTTGTGATTTACTACCAGATTTTTGATATTTTGTCAACTCGCCATCAAGTTGATTTTGTATCATAGTGTATTCTAATGCCAATGCACCAGTATCATAATATTTCATGATCTTACCATCCACATTTCCGTTGGCATATTGCACTACAGCTTTGGGTTTACCATTGTCATAAAAGACTGTCCATTCGCCTTGTGCAATGTCGTTTTTATAATTCCCCTTAATTAGAAGATTTCCCGATTCGTCTAATACTTGCACTGGTCCATCTTTGATAAAATTGGTTTGTTTGTAATAACCAGTTAATTTTACTTTTTTTCCATCAGCGGTATATTCCATTTCTTTGGATTGCGCTGAAATATTATGTGCTGCACACATGCAGCATAAAAGGAGGAAACTCCTAAGAAAATTTGTTAGCATAATTTATTACTTTTGGTAGGTCAAATATAATCAAATTCTAAACACATTTTAAATAAAATGATTATTTATCCATAAATTGCTTTGTAATTCGTATTATAAAGATTCGATTTTAGTTAATAATCAAAATGATTGGTATAAAAAAATCACTTGGTAAGCAATGCCCAGAAGTAATGAAGACAATAAACAGTCTTTTCTCTTTTAAACTGGAAAATCTAGTATATAAATTACAATGAATTATACACTGAAATTTTTTATCCGTTAAAGTATAAGTTATCATTAATAATCATAAGCTGCAAGTCGGAGTATTTCTTGACAGGTGTTGAGATTCCTAGTAGTGGATAGTAGCTTTAGTTTTGATTCAAATAATTTGTTGCTTAATTTTGTATCGCTATAACCTTTGTGGCAACTTAAATAAATGATATTCTCCCGCCAATGAAATTCATCGGGTTCGGCATTTACATTTTTTAGGGTATCTATATCGGCTATTGATGGAACTCGATCGAAAAAACTGATGTAGAGGGAGTCTTTGGGTTTGGTAAGTAGAAATGGATTATCGTGTATTATTTGTTCTAATTCTTTTTTATGCATTACTATTACAGCAATATTCATCGACCGTTCTTTGAATATATGTGTTTGTATCTTGCCTGCTAATAATTGTGTCGAAGTTTTTTTATGCCTAAAAATTAAGTTTCCACTTTGAATATAGGAGACAGTGTTGCTGAAACCAATCTGTTGATAGAGCTCTTTGAGGTCAGCCATTTTTATAGGATTTTTTCCTCCTACATTAATTCCGCGGAGTAAGGAGATATAGGTTTCCATTTGAATTATTTGATTGCAGAATAAATTAAAATCAAGCTTTTTAGCGGAGTTGATTTTAGCCCATTAATAATAATACTCAAAATTAGCCTAATTTTCATCAATAAGTGGAAAGCTGGTTTGTGGGGAAAATTGAGCACTGGACATTGGGTGCAATACACTGGATGAAGTAAGCTACACATAATAGAGTTTCTGCCATAAGCCTAATAAGCGATAATCCTATATCGATAATAGTGCATCGTATAGCCGTGTCGTTCATAAGAAATCTTTCGGGGATCGGTAAGGAATGAGTTTAGCAAGGTCTTGGGGATCGAATTTAGGACTATTTGGAAGCTGTAATTAATATTAAAATTTAAGAATATTTAGTAATTACTATTCATCAATCTCACCATATTAGGACTATTATTGCGGATGTTTTTTAGAATAATTACAATTGTAAGTTTTTGGATATTTTTTGGCGGATTACACATAGTTTTAGCACAGTCAGGTGATGAAGGAGCTGGTAAAAAAATGAGCGGGTCGGTATGGGGTATGCTTACAGGTTCTGGCAATGAGCCTATCGGTTATGCCTTGGTAAAGTTGCAACATCTACGCGACACCAGTTTTATCACCGGAAGTCTTACGGATGATTTAGGGAAATTTAAAGTCGAGGATGTGAAGCCTGGCAAGTATAAAATGAGTATTGATTATCTGGGATACGATTCCTATATTGATACACTGTCCATTATTCCACCGCTAATCAATCAAGACCTCGGAAAGATAAGCCTTGTAAAAGCAGCCAAGCTATTAGATGAAGTGGTTCTTACGGGTGAGAAGGAGCAAGTAGTACAATCATTGGACAAGAAGATATATACACTTGAAAACAATAGCATCACAGCAGGGGGTAGTACCCTAGATGCTTTAAAGCAATTATCACTAATTCAAGTAGATACGGAAAATAAAATAAGTGTAAGAGGGGAGGGGCGGATATTTTTCCTTGTGAATGGCAAACCATCGGGTATGGCATTGCAGAATCCTGAATTGTTCTTAGAACAGTTGCCAGCAGGATCGGTAGAGAAAATTGAAATCATTTCAAATCCCAGTGCTGCTTATGATGCTGAAGGCACTGGTGGTATCATTAACATTGTAACAAAAAAGAATGGCCTTGATGGACAGTTTGGGAATGTTTCAGTTGGTATAGGTTCAGGAAACAAGAGCAATTTTAATGGATTGTGGTCATTGCGCAAAAACAAATTTGCACAAACGATTAATTTGGGAATACGTTCTAATAGATTGGGTTATCATGGCAACAATGACCGATTTAACCATCGCTATATTGCAATGGATTCGCTTTATGGTACTGATAGCCTTGTTACACAGAATGTATTAGATGCTTTTTACCTCAACCAATCATCTTCAGGGTACAACACAACTAATTCTGTCAATCTATCCTATAATGCAGAATATGAGATCAATCCGCGCAATGTTTTAAATTTTGGATTAATGCTCAATGGCAATCGAGGCACTGGACATGATAGTCACGATTACTTGTACTTAGACTCTCTTGCTAATCCATACTCACTATTTAAAAGACATATTACTACCCCTGTACTAGGCAAAGGCGGAGACATTAACTTAGGACTTATCCATAAATTAAAAAATAATAAAGGTGATATTGCTTGGTCGGGCTTAGGGTCTTATGCTGACAAAGATACCGATGGGGAATATAAGCGCGAGTACTATAATGGTTCAGGGGAATACCTAGGTGTACCTGATTTATTAGAGCGTTCTTACAACAGTGCATTGAATCAGATTGCAAGTAATCAGTTAGATTTTAATTACCAGCTTACGCCAATACACAAGTTAGGCCTTGGTGCAAAGTATCAATATAGACTTATGGACAATGAGTTTGTAGGGGAGATACAAGATACCATCACTGAATTGTATCAAGTGGATGCTACACAAACCAATAGATTCAAATTTAGTGATAATTTATTTGCGGTATATGGAAACTATAGCATGGTAAAAGGGAAATGGAGTTTCCAAACTGGGTTGAGGGCCGAGCAGATCTATGTGCGCACCGTTCAGGAGATAGGTGATGTACGTCAATCTTATAATGATCTAGGACTATTTCCCAGTGTGTATCTAACTTACAAGATGCCATCAGGATTAGATCTTCAAGTTAGCTATAGTCGAAGAATTAATCGTCCTAATGTGGAACAGCTTAATCCATTCAATGCAAAATCCGATCCATACAATCAGTTTTTAGGCAATCCTTATCTCAAAGCAGAACACACAGATGCCTATGAATTTTCATTGATCAAGTATATAAAATCTTTTGTTGTCAATGTGAATATATACAATCGTGTAGCACACGATTTTCATCAGCGAAAAAGAGAAGTCAATGATCAAAATGTTTCGACCGTTACCTGGGCTAATCAGGATAAGTCAATCACGGCTGGTATCGAGCCATCAGTTAAAGGCAAATTAACAAAGTGGTGGAGTTTTACAGCTAATGGTTCGTTTTTTTATAAGAAATTGATTGGTCAAGTAGGAGAATGTGAAAGCTTTGAACGAAGTCAAAATAACTGGAGCATTCGATTGGGTAATAACATTAGGATAAAGGGCATACATGAATTTCAGGTGAGTGGTAATTATATGTCACCATTTATGTTTCCACAGGGTAGGGGTAATATGGGCTGGGGCATTGACTTGGGTTACAAAGTGGATGTGATGAATGGCAAGGGAACAGTGAGTGCTAATATTTCCGATCTATTTAATACCCGCGAGTTCAATTTAGATGTTACAGGTATAGGCTGTGGCACTGGATATAGCTTTGAAGGGACCGTATTTCGCAAGCGTGAATCTCGCATCCTCAATTTAGTTTTCACCTATAAGTTTGGCAAAGCGGATACGAAGGTTCCAAAGAAATTAATGAAAGAAGAATCACGCGGTGGTGATGGTGAGTTTTAGGGAGACTCTAACAAAGTGGTGGTGTTCTATTTTTGCGCAATATATTTTTATTGGTATAATAGAAAAATAATTATCTTTGCCCCGCTTTGTAACAGAAAGGGGTTTTAGCTCAGCTGGCTAGAGCGCTTGCATGGCATGCAAGAGGTCATCGGTTCGACTCCGATAAGCTCCACTTAAATAGTTTATTATTAAGGGATTTAACACAGATCGTTCTGGTTAAATCCCTTTTTCTTTTGTGATTAGTTTACACGATTAATCAATAGGGGCAAGTCCTTTTTTTGGTTTCTGGAAACTAGACTAAGTGAAGTTATTGGAACAAACATCAGTGTCCTAAATCGTGAATCATAAATCTTGAATTGGTAATGGTAAATCGCTTGAACTAGACTCTGGACACTGGATAATGGACACTAGACTTTGTGCAGTTCCTGCAACAAGCATCATGTTCGTAAATCTTGAATCGTGAAAAAGCGATAGGGATAGGAGGGGTTTGTGCTGATGTGGCGGGCTTTCAATAGTCTTGAATTAATAAAGCCGAAAGCCCGCCACATCAGTACCGGAGCGCAAGCAAATCGAGCTTGCGAAGATTCTGATGGCCTTTAAAAAACTAATAAAATCAGAAAGCCCTGTATAGCCCGGGCCGGAGGCATCGTCCTAATAGTCATAAATATTGTATTTTAATGGCTAATTGGTTGCTTGATGTAATCTTTTAAAAACATGGGGAAACTAATTGCTGGATAACAAATTGTTTTCTCCTTGAACGAATTTATTCCATTGAATTGGCATATTTCCATACAACAATAACACTTCAATATAAATTAATTATTAGGAAATTTTTATGATGCATATTATGCATACTATACCCAAAAAATTAATTTGTGAACTTATATCCTACGCCTCTGATGCTGTGAAAATATTGTGGATGATGTGGATCATTTTCAAAATATTTTCTAAAAGAGAGAATAAAATTATCAATGGTTCTGGTACTCGGAAATACATCATAACCCCATACGGTTTGTAATATTTGTTCGCGGCTCACTACCTTGTTATTTCTTTCGATCAGGAGCTTGAGCAACTTCACTTCTTTTTTAGTAAGAATGACTTGACCAGCAATGCATTGTGCTTCAAAGGTTTCAAAATTGATTTTGTTATTTCCAAATTCATATTTATTGAACTCTCCTTCACTTGCAGTACCTTTGATACTGTGTTTAGCTAATATCTTTACACGCAGCATCAACTCTTCGAGGTGGAATGGTTTAGTGAGATAATCATCTGCACCTTTGCGCAGCCCATATAGCTTATCTTGTATAGCATCTTTGGCAGTTAGAAATAAAATGGGTATATCCGTATTTTCCAATCTTATTTGCTCACATATTTGATAGCCATCCATATCGGGCAACATGATATCGAGTATTACAAGGTTAAAACGCTGTTCACTAAAGGCTTTTAGTGCTTTAGGTCCATTGTTAAATGCCACAACTTCATAACCTTCGATTTCAAGGTTTAACCTGATGGCTTCTTGTAAGCTTTCTTCGTCTTCAACTAATAGGATTCTAATATCGAGCATGTTAATGGGATTTAAAGGGCTAATTTGCAGCTTGTAATTTATTGAATTGTCAGCAATTTGTAAAGATTATAAAAAGGCTTTATTTTGACCTCTATAAGTGGGAACTCGGTTAAAAATTTTTCCATCTTTGAGAAGCAATAATTCATTGAATCTTTCGCACAATTCCCCTGCTTTGGAGTGACGCAGGAATAGGGGATCACCAATTTTGAGTTCCACATTGCCATTATAGATAAAGGGCGTTTGTACTTCTCCTGCACCTTCGTTATCAGTCAATTTTAGGCCTGATGGGAGGTATGGATATGGATTTTTTTCGGGCCCTATAGCGCCTGATGCAATGTAACCACCGCCTAGCGCAGTTACATATCCTGCCTTGGGTATTCGACAGATCTCTAGGGCAAAAAATGCAGCGGGCTCATGTTTAAAATCTCTATAATGATCGAATAATCCAGGCGCGTACATACCTGATCCCACGGTAATTTCGGTATTCATCTCCTCACTACTTGAAAGCTCGACACTCCCTGTACCACCTGCATTAATGATGCTGAGATTGAGCCCTAGCTTATTGAGTTTATTGA
>CAYZQX010000187.1:0-7829 GCA_964480615.1 uncultured Chitinophagales bacterium
AGTTGCAGCAGCATCCTTAGCGGTATCAGCAGCCTTGTCAGCGTGCTTTTCAGCTGAAGAACAAGAAGCAAAAGCAAATAATGCGATTGCACAGAAAAAAGTTCCTAATTTTTTCATTTTGAAAAATTCGTTTGTTTGAGAATAAAAATTTCGCAAATGTAATAAAAAAAATAATAAAAAAAAATCTTATTGCAAATTTTTTATAAAATCTGTTAAATATTCAAATTTAGGTAGCAGTTTACCTTTGTCACAGATCGTTGCCTCATCTAGTATGTTGGATTTTTCTAAGAAAAGCTCTGGAATAATCCTTTGATAAAAAACCCTACTAAATTCCCCTGAGGCATCCCTTGGTAATTCATTAGGTAAATTATCAATCGACATTACTGTAATCCCATTTGGATTGAATGCATCAGTTTCTTGGCCAGTCATAGGGTCATAACCCATTACTGGATCGCCTATTTTTGTTGCTCTAAGGGTGGAAGGTACAGAGGCCTCAGGTGAAATATCGCAGGTAATATCTGCTATCACCTTAATATGAAATCTAGGGTCAGCCATTTCCGCCTGAGTGAAATATTTGGGATTATTTGATGCCCAATAAATACCATTAATCATTAGATCAGCTTTATTGGCAATGTCCTCAAAATCACAATAATAATTTTCAGGGTGATGATAGAATGTGTCCCTATCATAATGTTCGCCATCTATTGGTTTGTAAAGTTCTTCATTTTCTAATTGACAGAACACAGCAGTATCAAATTCTTGCTTGAGGAACTCATCCTTTGTTTTTTCTTCAATTCTAAATAGCTTTAATACCTCTTTAGCACCCCTAGCTACCTTACCGCCTCCAGTCAATACAATCTTTATAGCTGGCAATCTAAGATCTTTATATGTTTCGATTATCTCAGCAAGATTTTTAAAGGATGTGGCAGGTTTTAGAGTATAAGAACCCGTTCTAATACCGTAGGCTTGTAAACCATTATACGCACCCACAATACCTGCGAAATAGCCAAAACCAATTAATCGCCTTCCAGTATCATCAACAAGACATTCATAATCAATCATACGAATATTCTTAGTAATTAATGATTGAAGTAATGACCTATTGTGGCTTTGTTTTTTAATAGTATGGGAAAAAAAGAAATAAGTTTTACCTTCTAATAACTCGGCTATAGGCACTTCTTTTACACCTAAAAAAACAGCACAAGACTCAATTTGTTCGGATATAATACAACCAGCATTAGCAAACTCGGTTTCTGAAAAACAACGATGAGCAGATGGCTGTACAACAATACTAATTTCTGGATGATCCTCTAAGATAGATTTACAGTGATCAGGGGTCAGTGGCGAACGATTATCGCGTGGCATCTTACCTTCCCTAATTATAGCTATTTTCACAATTTTATTTTATTGGCCGCAAAGATAAGCGGTTAAAACAATATTATTATTTCATCAAAAAATTATTTTATGTAATATTGCAAAAAATTTATTACTATGTATAGATTAGCAGTTTTGATTATTTTCTTCATTTTAAATTTATTCGAAATTAATCAACTAAAGGCTTCTGACAATAGATATAATTTGTTGTGCAATACGATTACAGGTAGTTTCGACACCAGAAATCAAAGCACTAGTAATAAAAATTTTCGCCTTAGCTTTTTGGAAATAGTGAGGATATGGGAGCAAGATGAATCTGCTTTCTGGATTTATCTTGAACAGAGCATCGATGGAATGCGCAATGAACCAATACTGCAAAAAATATACAGAGTTGATGCAATTAACAATGACCAATTTGTATTACAAAGCTACGACTTGCCAAATCCTCAAAAATATGTGTATCAATGGACGAATCCTTCTTTTTTTAACAACATAAAGCCTAGTGAATTAATACAAGCCACTAATTGTTCAATGATCTTAAAATGGAATGACAATGGCTTTCAAGGTGAAGTTGAAGAAAAAAAGTGTGCGGATAATTTTCGTGGCTCAACCTACCTTTCAACCAAAGTAAAAATTGAAAAAGATCGAATTGAATTGTGGAATCAAGGATTTAATAGCAACAATGAATTGGTCTGGGGTTCTAAAAATGGTCCGTATATTTTTGAAAAAAAATCAAATATTTTATACCCTATGAGTAATAAAGTTGATACTGCCGATAATTATTTTGGGACAATCATCGCTGATCCTTATAGGTGGTTAGAAGACGAGGAAAATTATAAAGTTAAGGAATGGGTGATTGCACAAAACAATTGCACAAATACATATTTAGAAAAGCTGCCAAAAAGATCAGAGCTAAGAGAAAGATATGAAAAAATATGTAATTTTGAAAGGCGCAGCAGTTCTGTTTTTAATAATGGAGATGAATATTATAGCTGGAATTCTGGGTTGTTAGCACAAAATATCATTATGCGCAAGACATCACAAGGCCGTATTGATACTGTAGTCAATCCAAACACATTTTCCAAGGACGGCACAATTTCTATTGCGAACTGGGAGCTTTCAAAGGATGGCAAATATCTCTGCTACACGACTTCTGAAGGCGGTTCAGACTGGAAAACCATCCATTTTATTGATGCTGAAAAAAGACATTGGCTAAAAGATAAATTGGAAAATGTTAAATTCTCAGGGCTTGGGTGGTATAAAGATGGTCTTTACTATTCTCGTTACGATGAAGTCTTTGAAAATGGGAAACTATCTCGACCCAATAATTTTTTGAAATTATATTATCATAAAATTGGGACAGAACAAAAAGATGATTCCCTCATTTTTGAGATAAAAAATAATTCAGAAAAAAGACCCATAGCCTACCTAACACACGATGAAAAATTTCTGATCCTATTGGTTTCTCAAGGGACAAGTTACAATGCATTATATGCTAAATATGCCGACAATGCCACACAAGAATTTATACCAATAATTAAAGATTTTAATTCTAACAATGCGATTATTGGAAACATTGGTGAGGAATTGTATATGAGAACCGATAGAAATGCATCAAATTACAAATTGGTGAAGTTTAATATTAATGAGTATGGTGAAAGAAATTGGAAAACCATCTTGCCGGAATCAAAAAATGTATTAAACGAAGTATTGATAGGTGGGCAATACCTAGTAGCTAAATACATTAAGGATGTAAAGGATCTATTGGTCTTATTTGACTTGGAAGGCAATAAAATTATGGACATTCCACTGCCAGGAGTTGGAGTGGTCTCCGAACTATTTGCCGAACCCAATAATGAGTATATTTACTTTTCATTTAGTTCACCAATACAGCCAAAGGCTAATTATAGCTTTAACTTAGTTACACATAAGCTTGTAAAGATTTGGGAACCAAAATTGCCTATCGAACTAAACAATTTAACGACTCGTCAAGTGTTTTATAAGTCCAAGGATGGTACCAGTATTCCTATGAATATTACCCACAAAAAAGACCTTGTTTTCGATGGAAATAATCCTACTATTTTATATGGCTATGGCGGCTTTAATCTTTCTATTATGCCAGAATTTAATCGGTCTATTTTGCCATTCCTTGAAGATGGTGGCATTTATGTTATCGCAAATATTCGTGGAGGTGGAGAATATGGAGAGGATTGGCACCAAGAAGGGATGAAAGAAAAAAAACAAAATGTATTTGATGATTTTATTGCGGCAGCTGAATACCTCATACAAGAGAAATATACTAATCCTAATAAGCTATGTGTCATAGGTAGGTCTAATGGTGGATTATTAGTTGGTGCTGTAATGACACAACGACCTGATTTGTTTAAAGTAGCAATCCCCACTGTAGGAGTGCTAGACATGTTACGTTATCATAAATTTACCATTGGATGGGCTTGGTCAGGAGAATATGGCGATAGTGGGTCTGAAAATGATTTCCACAACTTAATAAAATACTCACCTTTACACAATATCAAGCAAGGCATAATGTATCCTGCCACTTTGGTCGTTACAGCTGATAGGGATGATAGGGTTGTTCCTGCTCACTCCTACAAATTTGCCGCAACACTGCAAGAGGTACAATCGGGAACCAATCCAGTGCTAATTAGAATTGATACAACCGCTGGGCATGGCAACGGTAAAACTACATCACAAACAATTATTGAACTTGCCGATATATGGACATTTATATATTATCATTTAGGTATTAATTAATCCCCATTTGAAAAAGGAAGAATAATATTATTATTCAATCATCAATATTGAAGTTATCAAGTTCGTTCGCTTAGATCGTAAATCCACTCTTTGGTCAGTTTTTTTTACCTTTGCAAATGTTACCCAGTCGCAAGAAAATTGGAATTATTGGTGGAGGTCAGCTAGGTAAAATGCTAATTGAAGCCTCAAGGCCTTGGAATACCTATAATATTGTTTTAGATGAGGATAAAAACTGTCCTGCCTCCATAATTGCGGACACATGTATTAATGGAAGTCTCTTGGATGCTGTTGCCTTGTCTTTTTTATCTAGGCAAGCGGATGTATTAACCTATGAAATCGAGCATATTAATGCAGATTGCTTAATAGATCTTGAAACTCAAGGAGCCATTATCATTCCTTCGCCATTGATTCTTAAAATAATCCAAGACAAATTCTTACAAAAATCTTTCTATTTTGATAATGAATTTCCTACCTCGACTTTCAGTTTTATACACGATTTATCGGCACTTGAGAAATACATTTCCCTGAATCAAGATGAGAAATTTGTAATTAAATCATGCAAGGGAGGTTACGACGGAAAAGGGGTCTTTGTTTTTAATAAAAATATACATACCCTCGAGGATGTGAAATTGGAATTCCCATGTATCGCAGAAGCTTTTATAGCCTATAAAAAAGAACTTGCAGTGCTCGTTGCTAGGGGTTTAGATGGGCAAATCAAAAGCTGGCCAGTAGTAGAAATGGAATTTCATCCTACTGCAAACTTAGTAGAATATCTATTTTCACCAGCGGATATATCAGAACAAGTAGCTGTGAATGCGGTCACTCTCGCCGAAGCAGTCATTGAAAAGTTTAATGGAGTGGGGATTTTTGCAGTTGAACTATTTTTGGACCAAGATGATCAGTTGTTCATTAATGAGATAGCACCTAGACCACACAATTCAGGACATCATACTATTGAATCATGCTATACCTCACAATTTGAACAACTCAATAGGATTTTATTGGGATTGCCACTTGGGAGCTGTAATCTTTTAAAGCCAGCTGCTATGATCAACTTATTAGGGGATGCCAATTTTCAAGGTGAATATAAACTCGAAAATGAAGAACAATTGTTAAGCATCGAAGGTGTATATATACACTTGTACAATAAATCATTGAGCAAGCCAAACCGTAAATTAGGACATATTACCATACTCGGCGATACGATCGAATCAATAAAAAAGAAAGCTGAAAAGGTACAAAGCCTTATCAAATTTTCACCGTTCAAAAAGATATAAAAAATTAAACTATGCCTTATAAAGTTGCAATCATTATGGGTTCTGACAGCGATCTTAATGTGATGAAAGAAGCTGCTATTGTACTCGAACATTTTGAAATTCCTTACCTTATTAGTATTGTATCTGCACATAGAACACCTAAGCGTATGTATGATTTTGTTACAAACAAAACCAGTGAAGGTCTTCAAGTATTTATTGCTGGTGCAGGTGGTGCTGCACATTTGCCAGGAATGGTGGCCTCACTAACTCATCTGCCAGTGATTGGTGTACCCATTAAATCTACGAGTACCGAAGGTATTGATAGCTTATATTCTATTGTTCAAATGCCTGGTGGCGTTCCCGTGGCCACCGTTGCCATTAATGGTGCTAAAAATGCGGGATTGTTAGCTGTTCAAATGCTTGCCATATCGAACCCAACTCTTTCCCAGAAATACATAAATTACAAAATGCTTATGGAACAGGAAGTCCTTACTAAAGCAGAAAAATTAGAACTTAATGGATGGACTAGTTACTTGAAAGAAAAATCTTGAGATCAAACATTCGAAAGATCAATCCTTCTGTATAATGATAGTAATGATGATCTAAAAAATGATTATAACACAAGCTTATATTCTCTGCTTTAGAATTACACTTTAAAGTATAAATAGGTCTATGATTAGCTAATGTGAGTACTTGTCATAGCATATAATATTATTAAAAAATGAGATTTGGGCAATGCCAAAGGCCTGGGCTGCTCCAGTTTACACTTTCTGGCATTTATTTTTTTTCAATAGCCGGCAGAATCATCGCAAGCTCGATTTGTTTTCGGTCTTGTGCACCAACTCCCTCTTTATAATACTAACACTTAGACACTGATAACCTAACTACTTCCTCATGATCAAAGTACATTTGTGTAGTGAGTCAGCAGACAAGACTAAACAATTCCGCATCCCTATGGCTTTTTCAATCATCGATACTCAAAGCACAATTTACTCTATTTTGATCATTAGCATAAATATGAAATATATTCTCTTACATAGGGCGCTTTCAAGTTGTATTCGCGATAAGGATCGCAGCAAACCAAGCCTAAGCACAGGTTCTTGATACCTATCAGAAATTTATATTTCACAAGAAATCAAGCCGTAGCGCAGGTTCTTGCTACCAATTGCAAAAATAAAGTTGCAAGTAACCTGGGCCTTTATGTATCGCCAAAATTATATAATTATAAGTTATTTGGCAAGCCCTAGTTAATAAGAACAAGCCTAAATTTTTTAGTACATAATGTTGAACAATATTTAGTTTCGCTATTCCAATACATCATTTAATAAATCTATGTTAAAATAGGTAGTATCAATAACTTATAGCATATCGGTTAATTAATCGGTTATAATTTATAACTATAAACTAATCCTGTTACATAGCTTGTATTTACTAAATGTATTATTTATTTTGATTAGACCTAATTTTAGATTATAGTGCACTTAATTATTTGTTGGAATTGAATCAGACATCCCAAAAAGCCATTAACTATCCATAAAAATTGCTTTATTATATTGTCTAATTAGCTGAATTGTGTCTTACTTTGTTTTGTTTGCAAAATATTATCTATTTTTACGGGTTATATTAACCACCTAGTTCAAATTAATGGCCAGAAAAAAAACCTCATTTAGTATTCCTTCTTTTGTTATGGAAGATCCCCGATTTGTAAAACTTTCGGGACTCGCTTTAGCACTGACAGGTATATTTTTATTTGTTGCATTCTTATCCTATCTTTTTACGTGGAAAGTAGATCAGAGTTATGCAACATTGCCCTTGGGTAGCTTACTTGGTGATCCCACAATAATTGTTGACAATGCACTTGGTAAGCTGGGTGCTAAAATATCGCATTTCTTTTTTTATGATTTCGCAGGGCTTGCATCCTTTGTTGTTGCTATCGCATTCTTAGTATTAGGCGGCCGATTGTTATCTGCACGTATTAAAATTTCAGTGGCAAAAGTATTTTTTGCTACAATTTTTGGATTGCTATTTTTAAGTTTATTATTTAGTTTTATTTTCGGCTATTTTGATTTTCCATTTGGTGGTGGTTTAGGCAATTATCTGAATGCAACTTGCCAATCAAATTTAGGGTTTGCTGGTACTGGTATATTATTGATATTTGCTGTGCTTGGTCTTTTAGTATATGCCTATAATTTTAATACTGAGAATTTAGTGCCTAATAGCCCTAATTTTAAATCTCCATTTCCTATTAAGGCGAAAACGAATGGTAAAAAAACTGGTTTTAATTGGTCAAGTCTTTGGCCTTTTGGTGGCAAAGAAGCATCTATAATAAAAAATGAGATAGAAAATACCAAGACTGCTAAAGGAGCTAAAGCCAAAACAAAAACTCCTAAGAAAGAACAAGCGGAAATATCCGAAACTGATGAATAC
>CAYZQX010000188.1:0-7802 GCA_964480615.1 uncultured Chitinophagales bacterium
GGCTAGAAAAACTATTTGCATGAAACTTCATTCCCCCATATAATATGCCTGACCCATACTTATTCATCTGTATAAATAAAGTTTAGTTTTTTTATAAAGTTCAAAATATCGAATTATGTTAATCTTATTCAAGGATACCCACCAAGTATCAAAATTTTGGAATTGGTTTAATAGGAATATTGCCAACTTCGAATCCCATAACACAGCAGTACTAGAAAAAGTGTTGCAAGAATTAAATATCCAGTTAAAAAAAGTATGTCCTGGTATATTTGCCGAAGTTTCGAAAACTAGTGAGGGGCAATACAATTTAGTGATCTCCACTGGGGGATGTACGAATAGGATTAAAGTAGTAAAAGAATTAATTGACAATGCCCCTACTATCCCCAATTGGAAATTTACAGCATTTAAGCAAAAGGTGAATTCCGATTTTACAATATTGTATAAAAACCTGGAATTTACACCCTCCAAAATGTATTTTTATCCCATACATCACAATGAATGTCTTGATGTTATTGTGTATATTAAGGATATCAATGGTTTTGATTACGATGTTATAGCCAATTTTGGATTTAAGTCTCTTGATAATATTCTAGGCGAGTACGATTGCATTACTAAACTAAGACATATTGATTTTCAAGACTTGAATACTGAGCCTAATAAGGCTTGTTTATTGCCATTATCCGAATTGCCAAAATATGTGCATAATTATGCTAGCAAAAACACCTCTCTAGCAGCAAAAAATTAACAATAGATTTTTGGTTTTATACAATATTAAAATGCCGGCTTAGCGAATGTGTATTTGTAATTGTTAGAAATTACCTCATGCAATAACAAAGTCCCGATCTATAGGTTGCAAATCCTTTGTCAATAACATAATTAGCGATTTCATTTTAAGTAATCTAACTCAGTTAAATTGAAAAAATTCGACGGATGATTATCCGTATTATTGTATTTTCGATAGGGTAATCCCCCAACACAACCGATTCATTTTTTCCCCATTATGAGGAACAGAAATTGGCTGTTTTTGGGCTCTGTCCTTAGGCTTGAAAAGGTTTTCACATAACAAGCCTGTTACTACCGCAAGTTGAATATCCGAATATACTATAACCTGCCAGCTATGTACTGTTGAGTCAAAACAGCCGCAAAACCAAGCGATAGTGCAGGTTCTTGCTGCGATAAAAAAAGAAATTCCCAAGCAACCTAGACCGGAGGCAACGCCATAAGCCCCTCACTCAAAAAATGAACAAACTTTAGATCATCAATATGTATGTAATAGAAAAAATAGACTAAATATCCTCAAGCACGCTCAATGCCTCACGCACATAGACATCCTTATTCAATTTTTCAATCCACTTCTCAAGCATCAGTTTTCCATCTTCAGTTTCGTACTTACCAATATCCTCCTTAGCAGGGCTGATGACAAGTGGGTTAAGTTTTTTCAATTGTTCATCAAACTCCTTAGACTCAGACTTCTCATTTTCTTTTTCAGCAACAAATTCATTGTAATTGAGTGGTTCGGTGGTATCGTCTTTGAGCTCTTTGAATCGCAATGCCTTAGAGTTAATAGACTGAAACAATTCATCATGATCAACTCTTGCCTGACTTTCAGCTTTCAAAATTTCTAGCTTTTCTACAATCCCTTTCCAAGATTGATATTGCGCTGGAGGTATTTCAGTGAATGCCAATGGGTAGTCTAACTTCTTCTCTCCTACTTCCAAATAAGTTAGATTATCAGGCAATATAATATCGGGCACGACACCTTTTAGCTGGGTGGCATCACCATTGACTCTAAAAAACTTTTGGGTAGTAAGTTTTAATGCCCCCAAATCTTCAGCGATTTCATTATTTGAAATTGAGGATGCTATTTTATTGAGCTCTACAAATTTTTGTACAGTCCCCTTGCCATAACTACTATTGCTACCAATTACAATTCCACGGCCATAATCTTGAATGGCCGCCGCAAAAATTTCGGATGCTGAGGCAGAATAAGTATCAATTAAAACAACCAAATCGCCTTCATATACTACGCTTGGATCGCGATCGGAATACAAAAATGGTTCACCACCGCGGCTTTTTACCTGTACGATAGGCCCATTTTTAATAAACAGTCCAACCATATCTACCACGTCTTGTAATGAACCACCACCGTTGCCGCGCAGGTCAAATACAATTTTATTGACGCCTTCCGCTTTTAACTTTTCAAGTTCATTTCGCACATCCACGCTACAAGTTCTTCCGCCCTTGTGGTTAAAATCAGTGTAGAATTTTGGAAGATCTATTAAACCTGTTAAACTGCCATCGGGTTCGGTGATAATGATGGATTTTGCATAAGACTCTTCCATTACGATCACATCGCGAATGAGAGAAACAATCTTTAACTCACTTTCCACTGTTTTGATGGTGAGTCTTACTTCAGTGCCTTTAGTGCCGCGTATGAGCTTTACAGCATCATCAATCGGCATGTCTGTCACATCCACAGCTTCTGATTCGCCTTGAGCCACCTTGAGAATAACATCTTCGGGCTTGAGTTCACCTTGACGCGAAGCAGGACTGCCAGGTATGATCTCAGATACCGTAATGTAGCCATCCTTCTCTTGTAATCTCGCGCCTATCCCCTCGAACTGACCAGAGATATTGATGTCGAAATTCTCTTTATCAGCAGGTGGAAAATAATCAGTATGAGGATCAATGACTGACAACATACTATTCACATAAATTTGAAAACGATCGGATTTGCCCATTTTTTTTATGCGCTTCATCCAGTCATCGTTGCGCTTTTTTATCTTGCCGATGGCCTCTTTCTCTAATGCGTTAAAATCTTTAATTTTTACAGTATCGGACTTCTCAGCATTTTTCTTTTGCATTTCATCGAGGTCAATGATCTTAGATATTACCTGATACTTGATAAATTGTCTCCAGCGATTTTTACGATCTGCATCATCTTTAGGAAAGTCAAGTTTGTCAGGATCTAGTTCAATGTCCTCTTTTATGGTATAATCAATTTTATTACTTAATAAATCTTGGTATATCACCTCTGCTTCAGCAATGCGCTTGTCTAGGATGTTCCAGGCTAGGTTGTAGGCATCGAAATTTGGATTGCTAATGGCATCATCTAATTTCAATTCATATTGCTTTAGCTCCTTAATGTCTTCAGCCAAATAAAATCGCTTGTAGTAATCCGCTCTTTCTATAAAGACCTTAAAGGACTTTCTTGAAAAATCATCATCGATTTTTGCAGGCTGAAAATGGTTAGAATTGATGGCAGTGAAAATACTTTTTAGAATTAATTTTTCATTCGTAAAGTCGTCACTATCCGTGGCTAATTCTGTAATACTATTATTGACTGGAAGGCTATTGGCCATCAAATTGGTATTAGCACCCTTATGCCAAAGCTGAAAACTGACAATCCCTGCAGTGAGGATGCCCAATAAGAAAAACGAATTTTTCACGAGATTTTGATGGTTTATTTTTGGTTTATAATCACTCATAAGAACAATTGATCTTATCGTTGTAAAAATAGACGAATTAGGTGGATATTTATTGGAATAAACTTATTAAAATATGTAAAATTGACGAATGACTCACTAATAAATGCAAAATTTAACAAACTAAACAAATCTTTATTATCTAAATTCAATAACATACGTTCAATCATTAAAATACACGAAACCTTTATTCAGCAAAGGTTTTACACTGGAAAAGCAAAATAAATTAGATCAATATTAAATCCAAAATACCAAGTACTTTGCCATTAAAAATTTTATGTTAATAACTTTATTATATTGTGGAAATTATATTGTTTCATTATTTGCCATATTGTACCGATTGTATATAACTTTATCCAAATTTTAGTAATTTATTAAATTGAAGGCCGATGGAATTAATCAAACAAATCATTTATTTTATATTATTCATGGTCATTGTGTATCTGATATTTTTTTTACTCACCTTTAAGTCAGGCGGAAAAGCTGAGTTGACTACTAAAGCAGATGAGATAGAAGTTCCAGATATTACCAAGCCAGAATCAGCTGAAGAGCCACAAGAAAATTCACCCACTGCCACAGTTGCTGAAACTGAAAAGAAACCAACTATTAGCAGTGAATCTCAAGCTTTGCGTTATGGAAGTAGAAGGTTTATGCGTGAAGAATTATGGGGTTTATATGAAGGCCCCATGAAGGGTGATACCCCTGATGGATTTGGTATATTCAAATATGATAATGGCGATGTTTTTTTAGGTGAATATGTAAATGGATTGAGGTCAGGCTTAGGCTATTCCCTGTTCTCCAAAGGTGGCGTCAAAGTAAGAGAGTATGTAGATGGAGAAAAAAACAAAACAATAGTTGAAGAAGATTTAAGCTTCCTAAAAAAGAAATACAATAACGATACAGGTAGTGGTTCTTATATAGGGAGTGGAAAAAATGGATTGCCTAGTGGCCTCGGTGCATTTTACTTTACCGATGGAAGAAAATATTATGGGCAATATAAAAATGGCAAAAGAGAAGGACGTGGAAATATGGTGGAAGCGGATGGAACTGTTACCAATCAAAAATACAAGGATGGCGTATTGCTAACTAATTAAGCAACCTTTTTTGCAGGTCATTAATGGATCGCTTTTGATAATTTCGATACAAATATCTATAAGAAAAATCCATATTTGTTCTTTATTTATTTGTCCTATTTCATTCCTTTATTCATTAATGGTTCAAGTCTATATTGTATCATTATTCACATAACAATCACCTAATAATCTAGGCATATTCATAAGCTATGTACAAGGTACTGATGCTCGATAATTTTGATTCCTTCACCTATAATCTTGTATCCTACTTAGAATTATTTAATTGCAAAGTAGTCACAGTAAGAAATGATCAAAATCCAAAAAATATAAAAGATGATTTTGACTTAATGGTTATAAGTCCAGGTCCTGGGACACCTACAGAAGCAGGTTTTCTAATGGAATACATTAGAAAATTTTATCTCCACAAACCAATATTTGGCGTGTGTCTTGGTATGCAAGCCATCAATATTTTTTTTGGTGGTGATCTTAGGAAATTGCAGCCAGTACACGGTAAACCTTGCCCTATTACACATAATGATTCACCATTGTTTTATAACATAAAAAATCCAATGATGGTGGGTCGTTACCACAGTTTAGGGATAGATCAGTTAGGTCAAGACTTAGAAATAATAGCTACTACAAATGATGAAATACCCATGGCGATAGTGCATCGAAAACTGCCTATTATGGGTGTACAATTTCACCCTGAATCCATACTCACAACTGAACACGACAGCGGTATGCAACTAATAGAAAATGTACTAAAATTGCTCCTTACTGAAACAATTTTTGAAAGATAATTTTCGCGCTCTTATCAAAAAAATTAGGAAACTTGGGCGATGCCTACGGCTCGGGTTACTTGCGAATTTTTTATTTTTCATCAGCAACAAGAATCTGCGCTATCGCTTTTTTAACGATTTACGATACCCGATTTACGATTTACGTTTGGCTATCGCGATTTACGAGACCCGATTTAGGATTTACGAGACAGGAGTAGGTTGCAATAACTTCACTTCGTCCAATGTCCATTATCTAGTGTCCAGAGTCTAATTAGAGCGATTTACGATTTTCGATAATACAATAATGATTACAAACCTTTGGTGTTTTGTGTTATAATTTTATGTCACTAGATATTACGAAATAAAGACGAGTATCTAGTGTCTGTTAATAGATTTACGATAGGCTGGCGCGATGACCGATAAACGATTTAAGATTTACGATACTGAAGTTTGTTGCAGTAACTAGTTTAAGTCTAGTGCCCAGCGTCTAGTGTCCAGTGTCTTCCCTATCGCTGGCTGCGCGATTTACGATTTACGATTTTCGATAATACAATAATGATTACAATCTTTGGGAGTTTGGTGTTTTAATTTTATGTCACTAGATATTGCGAATTAAAGACGAGTATCTAGCGTCTGTTAATAGATTTACGATAGGCTGGCGCGATGACCGATAAACGATTTAAGATTTACGATACTGAAGTTTGTTGCAGTAACTAGTTTAAGTCTAGTGTCCAGCGTCTAGAGTCCAGTGTCTTGTTAAAGCGATAGGGATAGCAGTGGATATCCTTTTAGGAGGCTAAAAATTCTCAGTGCCATTACTGATTGTAACAGGATTAACAATAGATGAAAAATTAAATGATTGTAAAATGCCAGCCTCCTAAAAGATAGGAACGAATAGCCCGGGCCTGTAAGGCATCGCCATAATTGTATAATTCAATGTTAACGAGCATGCCCTAATTAATTGTAGAATCCACCAAAACGAAGAACCCAAAGTAAAATAACTATCTTTTTTGTTGTAAATTTGCGATTAATACGGAATTGTAGCAACTTATTGCCTATTTTTTCCATCTATTTTTATTTATAAGTTATGAAATCATTGAAAAATAAATCCTTAGTTTTCCTGAGTATGGCTTTAATACTTGGGTTTTTAAATAGCTGCAAGGATGAATATACTGACCCTGATAATTTTAACATGGGATATGACTATTATCCTGATGAGGTAGGCCATTGGGTAGAATATAAAGTTGACTCTGTGATCTATGATAAATTTACCGATTCCATATACTATAAAACGGGTTATCTACGCCAGGTATGGGATCATGAATTTACAGACAATGAAGGGAGGCGTGCAGTAAGAGTAGCTAGCTCATATCGAAACAATATTGAAGACACATTTAATATTCACCCACCGGTAATGAGTTATTTTGTAAAAACAGATTCTAAGGTTGAACGTGTTACTGCGGACTTAAGGATGGTACCCCTCACCTTTCCTGTTATTGATAATTACGATTGGTTTGGCAATAACTATATAGACACAACTTATCCTGACTTTGAAGAATATAACGATTGGTTATTTACCTATCAGGAATCAAAGGTTACAAGAACAGTTGGCTCTTTGAATTTTAACAACACTGCTACTGTTATTCAGAATGATTATGAAAATAAATTGGAACGTATATATGTCGAAGAAGCATATGCCGAAGAGGTGGGATTGATCTTTAAAAAATGGCAAATGCTCGAACTATTGACATCTGATTTAACTCCTTACGACAGTATCCCTTGGCCTGATCGAGCTAACAAAGGATTTGATATTACTTGGACTGTAATTGATTACAAACAATAAGCGAAAGATGAATAAAATAGGTGCAATTATTGTCACAATAATCTTGGGATTACAATTAGTTTCAGCCCAAGTACCAGGCTATTATCTCGCCTATTTAACTGACAAAGATGGGTTAACTATAACCGTGAGTGAAGCGGCTAAATATTTATCACCAATAGCCCTCGAAAAGAAATACAAAAGAGGAATTAAACTTGATGAAAGGGATATTCCTGTGTCAATAAAATACCTTCAAGCAATTGAAAACACTGGTGCTGAAATTATCAAAACTTCTAAGTGGTTAAATGTAGTCGAGGTAAAAATAGATGACGTAAGAACCTACAATGAAATTGCATCATTGAGTTTTGTAAAGCAATTGGCTTGGTTTTACAATCCTGATTACCACAACACCCGATCAAATAATGATAAGTGGCAACTAAAAGAAAATACCCAAGATACTGCTAAAACCGTTGTTAATGAATTAGATTATGGCTATTCATTTAATCAAATACGCATGTTAAAACTCGATGACCTTCACGTCTATGGCTTTCAGGGTCAAGATATGACAATTGGTATTTTTGATGCTGGATTTGCTAATGCTGACAATATGTATTGTTTTCAAGAGGTATTTGACGAAGGAAGGGTT
>CAYZQX010000189.1:0-7749 GCA_964480615.1 uncultured Chitinophagales bacterium
GACACGCAACTTAGCACTGGCTTCGAAGATGCGTGAGGACACGCAACTTAGCACTAGGTATTGAGTGAAGACAAGCAACTTTGAATACAAATATAACGCTTTTTTTTTCTCATAATCCCCAGATAATATGCCTGACCCGATTTTTTCTATTGGCAGAAAGAACCTGCGCTATCTCTTGGTTTACTGCGATCCCTATCGCGAATACAACTTGAAGGAGAATACCTAAGAGACGATATTTTATGTTTATGATGCAAAATATATTACTAAGACGCAGTAAAATTCCATGCTAACCATTACACTTACCAATCTCTAAAATCCATTAGAGTAAAATATTTTATAGTTATTGAGCAGATTCTAAGTAAGAACATGGGTGGTGGGTATCTAATACTTATATTACTAATTGATCAATGATAGTTTATGGACATAGCTATATAAGGTATTGAGAAGGCTCTAATAGAGTTATTATCAAAACGGAGTTCGCAATTCTTTTTTGTTGGGGTTATCTGAGATCTCCATTGTTTCGCTTATCGGCTCCCCACATTAACTTGTTTCTAAGAGTTTGTAAAAATGAATAGCCAGGAAGTCTTAAGAGTTGCACTTGAAAATTGGCTTTTTTTACATAGAATTTTTCTCCTGGTCCAAATGTATCGTGTCGTGAATCCATCGCACATAAAAAACTTTTGCTTCGTCCTTCGACCTCGAATGACAATGTACTGGAGTCCGGTATTATTATAGGTCTTACAGTGAGGTTGTGTGGTGCGACTGGAGTGATTACGAATGAATGGGAGCTGGGCTCTATTACTGGACCACCGCAAGACAGTGAATAGCCAGTAGAGCCTGTAGGAGTTGCGAGGATAACGCCATCCACCCAATAGGAGTTTAGAAATGTGCCATTGAGATAGGTGTGGACAGTGATCATTGAAGCAGTGTCTCGCTTGTGCAAGGCAAATTCATTCATGGCGAAAGGAAATGGTGCTAAAACCTTATTCGTACTATCCACCTCAATGATGCTTCGAGGATCCAATGTATAATTCTTAGCCTCAATAAGATCGATGCACTGGGTAATATCAGCTCTATCCACACCTGCAAGGAAACCCATGCGGCCTGTATTAATTCCGATGATGGGGATGTTGGTATCTTTTACAAATCCGATAGTGTTGAGCAGGGTGCCATCGCCTCCCACTGAAAATACATAATTGGTATTGCTTGGTAAACCATCCTCCTCATTAAAAGCGCTAGGCGATTTTTTAAATGTTAATTTACCCTTGATATGGCGATAGTATTTTTCATATACAAGTATTTCCCAACCCTTTGATTCTATAGAATGAATAAGTAACTGTGCAGTGGGCACATCAACTGGGTTTAATACTCGACCATAAATTGCAATTTTCATACGATGTGTAAAACTACTACGATATTTTTAAAACAGAGACTTACTTAAAATCCCAGGTAATATTAAAATTAACATATAAGCCTTGCGTATTATGACGATTGTAGGCATACTCCAAGCTGATAAGGCTGTCGTGTAATAAAATAACATCAAGTCCCAGTCCTCCCACAGCTAGCCAATCATCATTGAGCGTATTGATGTTCTCGTTTTTATAGCCATTTAGCTTTGACAATTCAATAAAGGACTTTAAATACAATTTAACAGGAAACATGCTGAACTGTTCTTTTTTATACTTTTTTCTCTTAATCGTCTTATTGAGTAATTTGTATTTGATTTCCGTTTTAGCAGTAGCATAGTTCCTATATGGAATAAGATTATAGGTATAACCTCTCACATAGTTTTCAGGATAACCCATTAATGGTTGATTAAAAAAGCTTTGAGGATAAGGATACACGGTGCCAGCCCTAAAGTTCATACTGTAAAAGAATTTTTGAGAAAGGGGGATGTATTGTGAATACAAGGCCTCAATGGTTGTTCTATTCATTCTTGAAGTAATGCCTAATCCATCGTTTTCGATTTCCATACGCATATAGGATCCAGCTAATGGATATCGTTTTATATCTCTATTTTCGCGTTCGTAAGTGTACTCTATGAGTGGGTAGGATTGTACAGTTTTATTGTCATATAAATAATTGGAATTCAGCTGAAATATCGTGTCAGATATAGTGTGTCGATGGTATCCTATTTTGAGCTTGTGAATATTTTTAATATTGGCCCGGTGTTCTAACAAGACAGATGTTTCAAGTTTTTGCCTTGCAGTATAAAGTGATTCAATAAATAAAAGTTTGTTGTCTTGCAAAGTGTATCCAACTTCCTTATTGGCCACATAAAATGCATATAGGCTCATTCCTATTGTTTTATTGCGATTGATATATGGGAATCTGTAGGCAAGATGTATTTGTCGGGTATAGCCCCATCTAAATCCAAGCTCCAAATCTTCATCGCGCCCTCTCACATTATTTATTACAGCTAGGAAACCATATTTAGTTCTCGTAAGATCACGCTTCTGATCGCGCCACCATACATTAAAATTCTGATCTACTAATTCAAATACGGGTAAGATTACATAATACCATCGCTCATAAACTCTAATATGTAGATCTATGATAGA
This sequence comes from uncultured Chitinophagales bacterium, assembly GCA_964480615.1. Lineage (GTDB taxonomy): Bacteria > Bacteroidota > Bacteroidia > Chitinophagales > UBA2359 > CAYZQX01. Next base: position 2,562 of record CAYZQX010000189.1, read on the forward strand.
GTCCGATACCTTGATTGGGCTAATTTTTACTAGGTTGAAAAGTTCAGTATTGTAAATGCGCTTTTCATCTATTTTTATTAGCGTATCTAAATCTTTGCCGGATATTTTTTTTTCTGGCAATAGGGTCATTTCGCGCAAAATGATTTCGGGTTTTGTGCGCTTATTACCCTCTATGGTTATGTGATTGATTTTGTATAATATGCTGTCATTAGCACTTATAGTTACTGATGATGTTGTGCTGTCAATCAAACTCCTATTCCATTTCATTGTCCTACTGTACAATGGATTAATAAACCATAAAATTGCTATGGCTAACAGGCAAAACGATGAGTAGTTTCTAATCTTAATGGCAGCCAAATGTAGATGAGATGATAAAATGAGATTTATTTACGAAATGGATGTTTCAATTAATCCAGTGATCCAGTTGCAAATGTACGGTGTAAATAAACTTTTTTCATTATAAAATTACCTTTTGACCTTGTTATAGGTTAATTAAATAGGGCAAGCTCATAGTTTACCATTATTTTTGCATCAATAAAACGTATATTTCGATGGCTGAGATAATTAGAATGCCCAAAATGAGCGATACCATGACAGAAGGCACATTAGTAGCATGGCATAAAAAAATAGGGGATACAATAAAGTCTGGTGATCTCCTTGCTGAGGTGGAAACTGATAAGGCTACGATGGAGCTAGAAAGCTATCAGGAAGGGGTATTGTTGTATATTGGTGTGGAAAAAGGACATTCAACTGTTGTTGATGGTATTATAGCTATACTAGGTCAAAAGGGAGAAGATGTTTCAGCGCTGATAGCATCAGCACCCTCTTCGCCTGCAAAGCCTCTGGAAGTGGCTAAAGCTGACCCACAGCCCGTAAGTACTGTGAATACCACCCCCTCAAGCTCGCAACCATCGACACAAGAAAAAGCTGATGTACATTCCTCAACTAGCGATGGTGGGGATAATCGTCTCAAAGCTTCGCCTCTCGCAAAAAAATTAGCTGAACAAAACAAATTAGATATCGGCGCAATACCAGGCTCAGGACCTGATGGCCGTATTATAAAGAAAGATGTGGAGGCTGCTATTGCCAGCGGCCAAGTAGGCCCAGCAAAACCAATAAGCAGCTCATCACCCATTATGCGGGTGGTAGGCCAAGAATCTTTTGAAGAGCTACCCGTATCGAATGTGCGCAAGACCATAGCTAGGAGATTGGCGGAGAGTATGTATAGTGCCCCGCATTTTTACCTCACTATGGAGATTAATATGGATCATATAGTGGCTGCAAGACCTGGACTAAATGAAGTGTCGCCTACTAAATTGTCGTTCAATGATTTTGTGGTTAAAGCGACGGCAATGGCATTGCGAAAACACCCAGCAGTCAATTCCTCTTGGTTAGGCGACCGCATACGCATCAATCACCATGTACATATAGGTGTAGCAGTAGCAGTAGAGGAAGGATTGCTTGTTCCAGTCATTCGTTTTGCTGATCAAAAATCGCTAAGCCAGCTTTCAGCTGAAACAAGAAGCCTAGCCGATAAAGCAAGTAATAAAAAATTGAGCCTCGATGAGATGCAGGGAAATACTTTTACCATCAGCAATCTCGGCATGTTCGATATCGATGAGTTTACAGCTATTATTAATCCACCCGATGCCTGCATACTCGCCGTAGGAAAAATAGCCCAGTTGCCGCGTGTAGCGAATGGACAAATAGTGATACAAAATATAATGAAACTCACTCTCTCTTGTGATCATCGCGTAGTAGATGGAGCTACTGGCGCACAGTTTCTTAAAACACTAAAATCCTATTTGGAGGATCCTATGCGAATGATGATCTAATTGCCTTGCGGCATTATCAAATGGTATTTAAGAAAATAATAGAACCATTTAGCCCTATTAATCAAGGAATAAAACCTAAAGTAATTGAATAACAATAAAACAGATGTTAAAGAGTTAATTGTCATTATAGGAGCGAGTATGGATCCATCGAGATATTCCTATATGGCTGCCCACCGCCTTGTACAAGCAGGTTATAGTATAGTTAATGTAGGATTGAAAAATGGCGAAGTTGCAGGAAAAGAAATAACCCATCAACTGGATCCAGCGCTTAACCCGCATACTATTACACTGTATATTAATCCAAGTATTCAATCTAATTATGTGGATGCTATAATGGCTGCAAATCCAAAGCGCGTAATCTTTAATCCGGGCACTGAAAATCCAAGCATATATCCGTTACTTGAATCAAAAGGTATATTTTGCGAGGTAGCATGTACGCTTGTATTGTTATCGACAGGAAGATTTTAATGTATGGCAAGTTTGTCCTTTATGTAGGATTGGCGCAATGCCTTGGAATTCTTTGATACAGCGAGTTTGTGATCATATTATCATTTCTTATTGCAAGGAAATTTCAACTAGTCTGCTAAAAGCTTTCATCATAAATATGAAATGTCATCTCATAGACATTGCTCCTTAGAGTTGTATTCGCGATAGGGATCGTAGCGGTTACCCCACAGCGACGCAGGAGCGAGGAGTATAAGCGAAGAGCCCGGGCCGCAGGCATCGCCATAATCGCAAACTTATGAGTTAATTAGCAAGCCCTACATATTGCTAGAGCCATACATTATGTGAGCAATCCGATAATAAATCACAACCATAAGAACCCCTGCAATTTGATACAGTTTTAGGAGGTAAGAGCGGTAGCGTCTGTCATGCTTTTACTATGGGATAGGGATTTCACTGGCCTGATAGACCTCATTAGAACTTACATTCACAATATATACGATCAAGTACAGATGGCTTGTATCCCAAGTATTTAATAGCGGGCTTGTAAATCTCCTTATTATGCGCGTGCCAGCTGGTTTTTCACTCTTGTCAGGAGCCAGTGGTGAGCCATAGGCTATCGTAATAAAATCTCGTATGATGTGGCGGTGTTCATAATTCTCATTTAGACTTAGATTCGGCATTACTTGATGGTCAATAATATGATCTTCTACGATTAGTGCTACAATATTGTGAGCCTCGCTTACAGCACTTGAGTAATCAATATGCACTTCAGCTTGAATACTATCTTGTTCGATTGTAGCGCTACTGGTTATTAGGATAGGGCTGGTTTCAGCTAATAGCGTGGGAACATAGATAGGCCATTTAGTAGGTGTGAGCAGGGTATTGTTTTCATTTGTAAAGTGGACAAAATCCAGTCCTGCTGATGGTATTCCAGTTCCTTGAAATCCATAGAACAACTCCTTGTTTTCTAACAGTCTAAAGTCTTGTGATGCTCCCTCAGCGGGAAAGGCTAGCAGGTTGTTATCATCTAGCATATGGCCAGTTACGGCAATAATTTTGTCGCCATAATTAGCTTTTAGCTCTTCTACTGCAAGCGCGCCATTAGGACAGTTCGAACAATTGCCACCTGAAAATTCAAACAACAGCATGTGTTTTTCTGCTGGACTTGGTATCTGACTCAATGTGATAATCTCTTCGTCAGGCAATTCCGTTTCAATAGTAGGGCCTACCTCCTCACAAGAAGTAAGCAACCCTATTACCATTGATAGGACAATGACAAAAATGGAATGATATAAACTATAAAACCTTTTCATTGATACTTGTTTTTATTTGGATACTTGAATTGCCAAGTTTAATAATGCCATTACCAAGCTTAGAAGGTGGAGGTAAGACTCATTTTCATACCACTGAATGCTGGCTCATAGCGACATACTCCCCCTGTACATATGATGCCTTCTACTTGCTTGCTATAACCTATGGAAAAGCGATTAGGCCCCTTGGTAAATGCTGCTGACAAATCGTAATAGTTGATACTGCGATCTATATTATACATATCGCTTACAGAGAATGAGTAATGCGGTGCGATATTAAATTCTAGTAATCCATATACCCAATCGCCTAAATCTTCTAGCTTATCGGGATGCAAATCCTCTTGTCCAAATAGTTTGCTATTGCGCTTAGTAAGCAGGTACTGGGCTTCTAGGCGCAATGATTTTTTCTTAGTAAGCTTGTAGGTCAATTCGTAAAATGGTGTAAGCGTGTGTACCCAATCCCCTTTTTGCTGATAAGCTAATCGGTTATAATCAATTAATTGTATGCCGCCGATCATTTTATATTTTTTACCAGGTTTCTTGAGTTCAAAATCGAGATAAAGCTCCTTGAATAGATCTACAGAGTCATTGTAAACATAAGAACTATTGACAGTAAATACAAGACCGTTTTTGGGTTTTAAAATTATATCGGCTTGGTAGGCTGTTTCATCTAGGGGCTGAGAATTCGCTTGGTAACGAGCAGGTAATCGCAATGAATTTTGTCTTGTCATAGGAGGCAAAAAATTGATTATACCTTCTAGGTTCTGTTGCAGGGGAGAAGTACGTGTTTCAAAAAAGCGTGTATCTCTAGCAGAAACACTTATGCCAAAGCCTTTCATACTATAGGCGGCACTGCCATAGATATACCTTCCTTTTTCATTAATTAATAAGCCTGGTGTAGTAGTATAAGTTCTTGTGTCGCTAAGTACATCATCCGACTTAGCAGCATATTCACCAAAGAGATTAAAAGACCCTATTTTAATATAGCTATAGGCGGACCAATTGTATATATTGTATTTGGGTACAAATCTTGTGTTGATAGCCTGACTATTAATTTGAGTAGCAATGAGATTCATACTGCTTTCATCTATGGTTCTATTCACAAATGCCAAGCCTGGAGTAATGGTAATACGACCACTGTCTAACTCAAAACTTCCTTCGGCATTAAGCCCCTTAATAACGGGTTCAAATATTTCAAAAAAGCTCTTTTGTTCCTCATTCGATACAAAGCTGCGCATGTCTTTCATTTTGCCAGCTATCGCCTTGATAAAAATATTTGGCCGTATATCGTATTGCGCGCGCATACCCAGCAGCGAATAGTCGATGCCTAGCCCTCTATTTTCAAAGGATCGAAACAAGGTGCCGCTGCCAAATTGATCATATATATAACCGCCAGTAATATCTAATTCCTGTATGCGCTTGTGTATATATAAAGATCCTATACCCAGTCCATTTTCCTGCGTAATACCCCCGCTAAAAAGATCCGTATTGTTAAACATATCGAACCTCAATCCTATATCTAGCAAGCTGGGATTATGATAGTTTAATGAAAGCCAACTGTCAGAGCCAAATTTTGCCCAGTTGTAAAAAGGCGTT
>CAYZQX010000190.1:0-7718 GCA_964480615.1 uncultured Chitinophagales bacterium
AAGGTCAGTGGCATAGACTGAATTAGCACCTGCTGTTGATTGGGTGATTTCGATTAGGGGGCCGAAGAGATCGGGCTGAGCATAAAGTGATTTTGGTATTAGCATTACAAAAACACATCCCATTAATAGTACACGCTTATACGTTCTGCAATTGAAAAAGAGGGTCATTGAATTCGTCATCTGTTGATATTATGAGCTAAAGTTAACGAATGATTTTTATTTCAAGCTAGTAGGTGATTTTGTTTTGCTTTTGGTATTTGTATTTGCATCAGGGATAGAGGCATTGTATGAGCTCCTTTTAGCTTCCGATAATTTCCTTACTTATCACAACAAGCATTGTATTCGGAAGCTAAAAGAGCGAGTGCCGAAAGCCCGACCCATAGGGGGATGCCCAAGAAAAAATGTCCTCAGAAATCCAGCACTTTATAAGTAAGTTTATAGCTGATGGGATCTACTAGAACTTAAGCATAAGTTGTACACAATAGATAAGGAATTATTTCATAAGAAAATCAATAATCCCTAAGCATGTGCTTCTCAAATATTATTTCACACTAATCCGAATTCCTTCGCTGTGGCTTGCAAATTCAGGTGCATACATACATTGAATACTAGAAATGCCATTAGAAAAATCGCCTTTGTTGAATACCCTAAGTCCATATTCAAAACGATAAACACCTTTAGGCAAATAATCAATAAAGAAATTCATACTTGCATCTCTAATACTCTGGTAATAGCCAAGTCCATGTGCATAGTGATAACCACTCAAGACATCGAGTGGCTCTAGGCCTGCAGCCCTTGAATCTTTGAGATGTACATATTCCATATTGCGATCTACATTAATCTCCACTACAACCTTGATTTTATCTCCTACTACAAGACTGGTTTCACTAATAGGTATAAGGGATTCGCCCTGCTTATTGAGCACTACTTTATACAATTTTCGATTAATCTTTAATGGTGATTGTGCTGCTGTAATCTTGTCCAGGTTTTCAAAGTATTGCCAATAGGCAGCACCCCAAGCCACTTGCTCACCTGACTTAGTAACAGAGATATCACCCATGGTGGACTTAATTTCATCGGCACCAAAGACTGTTTTTACATAACCTGTACCAGCCTGTGGAGTTTCATCATTGCGATCGACAAAGGAAATTTTTTCTCCTCCTAGCTTTATCTCTACTTCTTGTGGGTTAGCTACCCAGTCTAAACCCGTTACAAGTAAGGCATAACAAGCATCAGCAGTTGCGATCGTGGTACCCCAGTCCTGCACTTGTTTTTGTTTGAGCAACCAGGTTTTAATCCCTTCCACTGATGCTGTATCATGTACTATCTCATCAAAGGCTTCTAGTATCACACTATGTGCTTCGATAGGTGCTTGATTCCAATAATATCCGGGTGAAAAATCTTTATAGTACATACCCATCTCCTCATTATAGGTGGCATTTTCTTTCAGTGATCGCATAATCTTAGTGGCTAATGGCGACTGATCATATCTATGACTAGCTAATGCCCCAAGCGCTTGATCATAACGTGAGGTAGTGAGCCAATACTTATCCAACTGCTGGAAAAAATATTGATGGGCTTCTCGGTTATTTTCCTGTATAGGGATGTCCAAATAAAATGAACGCATATAGAGATAATAAATGATGAAGGAACTCAAGTGGTTGGCCTCTTTAGTATTCTTAATAAACTCATGATAATCGCGATTAGCTTGATCATCCAAATAGCTTATTGCTTTTTGCAGGTTAGCATAATATTCAAAATTGTTTTTATCAATCACGCCAAGGTGCATTAGTCGCCCAAATCCTGTGACAATGTATTGTGTTATATAACGGCTCGGGTACATCCCTTCAAACCACGACCATGCCCCTTCGGGTCCTTGTCGCTCAAACAATTTTTTTAGTGACTCCGCTGCTTCGTTGTTCATGCGTTTTACATCAAAAAGAAATGCCAGTCTATGTTTGCGTTCAGACTCGTCTTGTGCTGCTCTTACCCAAGGCGATTCTTCGAGCAATATGGATTTGAGTTCTTGGTTTTTTTCAAGATTTGAAAGCAAAGCATCTTTGTCTTTTTGCGAACCATTTTTCCACTGTTCAAATACTTTTTCGATACTAGGATGGGTATGCGCAAGATGGGTTGAAAGTGCATTAGCAAAATAGCGGTTAAATACTTGTTCATTGCACTGATGAGGGTATTCCATCAGGTAGGGCAATGCCTGTATGGCATACCATATCGGATTAGGTGTGTATTCGATTGTAAGACTGTGATTGCGTAGCGTAGTGGATTGGTAATTTTTCAACTTATCAAAGCTGAAATTTTTAGTTCCTTTGCCGCGACTTGGTAGTGGCAGTGTTTCAGTCACAAGCATTCGATTACTCAGGATAGGCAAGGTATGTTCTTCACCATCGGCCTTAGCACCTGATTGTGCAATAATGCGACAGGTGACCATATCGAGACCAGATGGTATTTTTAATCTCCATTCTTCAGCTTTGTTAGCGCCCATAGGAAGGGCAATATTCTTGGTGATGTCCTTGTGATCAAAGCGTGCATCGATGCGTTCACCTGAGGTTGCATCCAGCAGTTCCAGCCGCACGGTTCCTGTAATATCTTTTTCGCTGAGATTGCTCACCTTAGTGCTAAATACAATTTCGTCAGACTCTCTAAAATAACGCGGTACATTCGGAAAGACCATTAGATCTTTTTGTGTTACAATCTCTTTGGTAAAGAAAGCGGAGCGGGCATTTTTATCATGTGCTAGGCCCATCCATTTCCAAGTTGTCAATGCTTCAGGGGCTTTAAATCGGATCGTAATATTTCCATCTTTGTCCGTCAATATTTGAGGCATAAAAAATGCGGTCTCATTCAAATTCGTTCTTATAGAACCTTTAGGCGGTGCTGGCACTGAAGCTTGACTTGCTGATGTAGGGAGGGCTGTATCCATCAATGGTACAGACTTCATACTTGTGGCATCCATATCGGCCGCTTCTCCTTTCATAGTAGCACCGGACATAGGGGCGGGCGCTGGTGCAGAGCGCTTAATGGATTGTCGCGACTGCACTTGATTACCACCAGGTGCCATGGATTCATTCATACTCATTTCCATAGCCACCACACCATAATTCATAGAGTGACTAAATGGATAAAAACCAAACCAGTTGAGTTCATCATAAGACTGATTATAGGAACCCGCAGTATAGTTATAATTGCTGACTTGACTTACCTGTGCATGGCCAAATCCACTGATATTAATACCTAACTTGTTGTAATAATATTTATAGGGCTTAGCAATGGTATTCCAGCTATGTGGTACAAACTGATCCAGCGATGCATCGTACATGGCAGTGAGTAATTCTGCAAGTACAGGCTGATCTTTTGAATTTTTAATTTTTAGAACCCATTGTTCTTCATCATTGGGCTGTATTTTTTCCCTATAACTCATCACTTCTATCTCTAACTCATCAACAGGAGGATAGATGATTTTAGTGATTGGAATATCTTTGTAACTGTTCTGATAGATCGCTGTAAAACTTGTAAATACCTGGCCTTCAAAATTTTTGGGGAGTTCATAAGTAATTACTCGCTGGTTATTGAGCAACTCTATTTTTTCTCTCTTCAGTATTTCATTATTGATCTGCACCTGATAGATCACTTCAATGCCCACTGGTAAGGGACTGCCAATGAGAAAACTAATGGATGAAGGATTGGGTTCTGTGGTAGGTATTTCATAGCTATAAAACCAGTCATTGCCTTGCTTGGGTTCAGCTTGGGTATTGAGGATTTCCACAATTCTGAGCTCCTCCATTTCAGCACCCGATTTATTTTTAGCTGTAACGCGCAATAAGTAAGTGCCTGCTTTCCATTGTTCAGTGATGGCTAGGTGTAAGCTGTCATTTTCTTTATCGGTTTTTATCTCCTTGGAGATCAGTACCGCACCGCGCTCCCATGCTAAGGGATTCGAGCGATCTTCGCAGTCGTACATATTAAAGCTCTTGGCGTATTCCTCACAGTCCATGCTTAATGTATCAGGCCACGACCAAGATCTTTGCCTATATGCCTTATTTGGGGCCTTTAATGGCATCATTTCGACTTTGCATGTGGTTGGGATGGTAAATCCATTAGCGGTGGTTGCACCTAGCATAATATCCAACCCCTCTTTATCCCATATCAATGCATTGGCCGAAACCTGTAAGTAAGCCGATTCATAGCCTGCTGATACGATGACCTCTCCTGTGCGTGTTTCGCCATTCAAATCAGTGACATCCACTATCACTTTATAATCAAATACTGGATTCCAATTTCGATCTAAGCTGAGATCGGGAATAGTCTTGAACTTCAGCTTATAGCTGCCTTCAGCATCTGTCACGGATTCGCCATGTACGATTTCCATCTCGGAACTCGGTGGCTGCCAGGGATAATACCTGCAATACCAAGGGATATAAGGATAGCGTGCTACTCTTATGACCCTGTAGGCTACCTTGCTATCCGTAATAGGCACACCAGCAAATGAGGTGGCTGTACCACGTACTTCCACCTCCTCATCAATAGCAATTTCAGCAGTCGGCTTTTCTACCTTAACAAGAAACTTTGGTCGCTTGTATTCTTCTACACTGATGGAGAGCGATCCAAAATTAGTGCCCAATGTAAAATTACCAGTAAGTAAACCCGTAGGCAGTTGAAATTCACCACTAAAAGAGCCATATTCATTGATACTAAACTGCTTGGTTTCGACTTCCTGATAATTTGCATCGCGCAGGGTGATAGATACTGTTTGATCTTTCATCAGGGCTATGCTACTGCTTCTTTGATAGGTCGCTATGCCTTTAAAAAACAGTTTTTGTCCAGGACGATAGATTGCGCGATCGGTATATAGATAATCTACCCTATTACCTGGATCTTCGGATTCATAATGTTCATATAGATAGTTAGATTGGAAATAAGTATCACTGCCTTTTGTGATTTTATACAAGTAGCTATTGTAACGCCCATTGGGTTTATCGATTCTAAACATACCTAAGGCATCTGTGGTAAGGGTATTCACTACTACCCACTGCTTGGAATATTGTGTATTATTGTAATTAACTTGATTATATACAGTGACTGTAGCTTGTTGTATAGGTGCACCATTGGTTCGGCTGCGTACAAAGGAAACATTGTTGCCATTTTCAGGCTGGCTAAGCACACTGATATCGGTCACCTGAAGCGGCATATATTGTGCATTGTAATTGCCCCTTTCAAAAGTATTTTCTTCACTCACTACGACTATGTAAAATGCCGGTTTAAGACTAGGTAGCTTGATCTCCGTGCGATGCGCTATATGCCCCTCATCATTGCGAAGTTCAGCAATACCTGACTCCACAAGTTCTTGACCTTTGACCCATTCATACAATTGTTCTTGACTGCGATAATGCTGTAATTCATCCATGTACTTCCAGTGGTCCAATACATATATGCGGTAGAAGAGCTTATCAATATTTCGATAAGCAATTTGTGCAAGGATAGGCTGATTAGGTATAGCAGCTTCTTCAATGGTGGCTAATAACTCAGGTCTTAATATTTCTAATTTCAAGGCCCTACAATTTTCAGTATCCTGCTCTTTAGGATAGCGCTCTATCGCCTTATTGCAAAGGTCTAAAGCTTCCTTCACATCAGCAGGGTTTTTATTATCGCCCGATGGATAGGCCTGACGTATGCCCCTGCCTCTTCCTTTGTTAAATGGAATATGTCTTGCATTGCCATTGTAATACAAATGATTAGCTAGTTGATAGGCCACACGCGGATACACATCGCTATCAGCAGCACGTTCAGCTAACTGACGCAAAGAGGCCCTGTACAAGCTGTCTTTATTTTCTATCACCGAAAGCTCGTGTACTAGACCGAGTCTGTAGAGTGCTGAATTGATTACCAGATTGCGGTCTTGGAGTTGCTCATGATAAGCCTCAATCTCTTGTAATAATTCAATGGCGTAATAATTGAGTGAGAGCGAATCAGTGTTGACATACTGGTGCTTTATAAATTCTTTGGTAGTACCATAATCAGCCTCCGAATTGAGCTTAAACTGATCAGCTGCTTTGGTGACATCAGCATAGCCACTTCGCATAAAATTAATCGCTCTATGCGCAAGAAAGTCATAGAGTGTAGGCCTATATTTTTCACTGTTTTCCTGGGTATAAAGTATATCGCGAAAATCCCTGATAGCAAGCTTGCGCAAGGCCGCTTTATCAGCTATAGAGGCAAGGTAAAGCTCCTTGGACTTGCCCATCAATTTTTGCATATCCCAGGTTCGTATATCTGTCTCTACCGCTTGTATGCCGGTGCGCTGCATAATCGTATAGCGATTCTGATTAAAGTAGTTAAATAAGATCTCTCCATAGACAGATTGCAGGATTGATTTTAAGGGCTGCTCAGCGCTAGCGATCTCCTGCTCCATACCCGTAATAAGCTTTACATCATCATCCTCTTCATTGTACTGGCTATATTTGTACAGGTGAAACAATGACTTAATCAATTGAGGATGATTGTGATCCTTCTTGGCGCGTTTATAGATCTCTTTAACCTCTCCTTTAGCCGACTCCGTAAGTCCTTGATTCTCCAATTCCTGAACTTTGGCCCATAGCTCAGCATAGTCATTGTAAGATATATTCATAATTGGTTTATTGGCTGAGGGATTAGGATAATAGACAATCGCCCATACGCCTATAAAACAGGAAAGGAACAATGCAATACCCAAATAAATTTTCATTTTTGTCATAAGATACTTATTACAATTGAATTGAACTATAAAGATGCAAAAAATTATGCGAATGGTGTCTTAGTGAAAAAATAAATAAATGCTAATATCCCTTACTAATGTTAAAATTTAGATTAAAGCGGACTAGCTCAATAAATAATAAGCAAGCAAAAAACCATGGTTTGCAAAGTTATGATGGTGCATAACGAAGAGGAATAAAAAAAATTGGGCGATGCCTACCCTTCGGCTGCGCTCAGGGATAGGCCCGGGCTATACAGGGCTTTCTGATTTTATTAGTTTTTTAAAGGCCATCAGAATCTTCGCAAGCTCGATTTGCTGACGCTCCGGTACTGGTGTGGCGGGCTTTCAGCTATACTAATTTCAAACTGTAGAAAGCCCGCCACCCCAGTACTAAACCCTTCCTATCCCTATCGCTGCTGAGCGATTTACGATTACCGATTTAGGATTTAAGATACTGAAGTTTGTTGCTGTAACTAGTTTAAGTCTAGTATCCAGTGTCCATTGTCTAGTGTCTAGTGTCCAGTGTCAAGAGTCTAGTTCAAGCGATTTACGATCCTGATAGGCTAGCGTGATTCCCTATTTACGACCCAAAATTTTTATCAATTCAGAATCCTGTCAAACATCTATTGTCCTCAATCAAGGGTATGTTCTATCAGTTAGGATGATAGATTCACAGTTAAGAGCGTTTTGTAATAAGAATTAGTTTAAGTCAAACCTCTGCAATTTAGTAACTAGTCAAACATAACCGAACCTCAATGCGCAATTACAAGCTTATGTACAATATCACTACTAGCCAATCTACAATAATACATGCCATCCGCTAAATCTCCTACAGGAATGGCGACATCCGCTTCTCCTTCAATCTCCTTGGTTATGAGTGATTGTCCTAGTAGGTTATAAAGCACAAATACAGCTTCAGAGGAATTATCATTGTTCGAGAGATACAAGAGCTGGTCTGCGGGATTCGGATGGA
>CAYZQX010000191.1:0-7686 GCA_964480615.1 uncultured Chitinophagales bacterium
TATGAGCTATCTCTACCCTTTCAGCTGATGAAGGATACTGATGGCAATTGGTAAAGAGTATATAATCTTGCTTGGCATAGCGAGCTTTTAGATCACGCAGATAACCCCAGGGAAATAGATGGTCTTCAAAAAATTTTTTATGATAACTACTCAGCATTATATTCAAATGGGCTTTTACAGCTAGGTGCTGTAAGGCATCATCGAAAAGCACTAATTTTATTTCAGGGTAGGATGATTCAATAAATTTTAATGCAGAGGCTCGATTGCGATCTACAATCACAAGGGTATTGGGGAATTTTGTTTTTATGAGGAGGGGCTCATCCCCTACCTGGGTGTAGTCATCACTGACTTGTACCACCCTTCGTTCACTCGTAAGTCGGCCATATCCGCGTGATACTATGGCTATATTTTCAGGCTTAGGACATTGTTCGATCAGCCATAAGATAAATGGGGTCTTACCTGTCCCACCCAAAGCCAAATTGCCTATGGCAACGGTTTGTATAGAAGACTGATACCTTTTAAGCAGCCCATAATCATAGAGTAAATGCCGCATTACAAGTACTATCTTCAGGATAGTGGCAAGCGGTATTTTCCATATTAGTGAAAGGTTCATAATTTTGGGCAAGATAATAGCAATTTATTCAAAAATGAAAATACAAGATATCATAGATTATTTAGAAGGCCTAGCCCCGCTCACCACACAGGAATCTTATGACAATGCAGGACTGATCTGTGGACAAGGTGCTTGGCTTTGCACAGGTGCAATAATATGCCTCGACAGTATAGAATCGGTGATTGATGAAGCCATCGCCCAGCAATGCAATTTAGTGATTGCCCATCATCCAATAATTTTTAGCGGTCTAAAAAAAATAAATGGCAAAAATTATATAGAGCGCACGATCATCAAAGCTATTAAGAATGACATTGCGATATATGCCATACATACTAACTTAGACAACGCTTTTGATGGCGTGAATGGACATATTGCCGAAAGATTAGGGCTTTCAAATTTGGGGCTATTAGCACCTATAAGCAATCTAAAGAAGATAATGACTTATGCTCCACCGGATAATGCTGAAGCAGTGCGTCAGGCGATGTTTCGGGCTGGTGCTGGGCACATAAGCAACTACGAGGAATGTAGTTTTAATACGGTAGGAATAGGGACCTACAAGGGCAATGAATGGAGCAATCCTGTGATTGGTGAACGTGGAATAAGGAGTGAAGAACCTGAGATTAAGATCGAAATGATCTTTCCTAAGTATCTTGAACAGAAGATAATTACCGCACTAATCTCAGCTCATATCTATGAAGAAGTAGCCTACGAAACCATTGATATTTCTAACCCAAACCCTCGAACGGGCGCTGGAATGGTGGGAATGCTCGCAAAACCAATGACAGAACAAGTATTTCTAGCCTTCCTAAAGGAAAAAATGGGATTATCAGTGATAAGGCACACAGAATTTCTTGGAAAGGAAATTCAAAAAGTTGCAGTTTGTGGAGGTGCTGGTTCTTTTCTACTCAACCAAGCTATGCAGGCCAAAGCGGATATTTTTATCACGGCTGACTACAAGTATCACCAGTTTTTTGATGCCGATGGGCAAATTATTATCGCCGATATAGGCCATTATGAATCAGAACAATATACTTCTCAATTATTATATAAGCTAATAAAAGAAAAATTCCCTATCTTTGCGGTTCGAATTTCAGACATTAATACGAATCCAATAAATTATTTTTCATAAATGGCCACAGCTAAGGAATATTCAATTGAAGAAAAATTAAAAGCCCTTCATCACCTCCAACTTATAGATTCAAAAATTGACGATATACATCGTATGCGAGGCGAACTGCCGATGGAAGTTACGGACTTGGAGGATGAAATCATAGGTCTTGAAACTAGGATCCACCACTTAGAGGAAGACCTCCGCAATTACAAGAACGCATTGACTACCAATGAGAATGGGATTAAGGAAGCCGAAGCGCTTATAGCCAAGTATGAGAAAAATCTCAATACCGTAAGAAATAATCGCGAATACGACTCACTTACCAAGGAAGTGGAGATGCAAAATCTTGAAATACAGCTTTGTAGAAAAAAAATCAATGATTCAATTATTGCCAGCAAGGAAAAAGATCTATTGCTTAAAGATGCCAAGGATAAGTTAAAAGATCGCCAAAAAGATTTAGAAATCAAAAAAGGCGAGCTAGAAACCATCTATAAAGAAACAGAGAAGGAGGAGATTGACCTCGTAAAGAAAAGCGAATCAGCCCAAAAAAATATTGAAGAAAGATTGCTGGGCGCCTATCGCCGAATCAGAAAAACATATACCAATGGGCTTGCCGTGGTAACTATTCAAAGGGATTCCTGTGGTGGTTGTTTCGCCAGCGTTCCTGCCCAAAGGAAATTGGAAATAAGCCAGCGCAAGAAAATTATCGTATGCGAACATTGTGGACGTATCCTAGTAGATGCTGAAATAGAGGCATAGAATTTTTTGTTTATGACATTCCGGTTTTTTCCGGCTCTACTCCTGTTCTTTTGCGGCTCAGCACAGGCTCAATACATTGATTTTAATGATCAAGCTAAGGAAATATACCTCGACATCATGAGGCTTAAAATTCCTGTGGCCAAAAATAAGATAGCGGCTGCTCAAAAAGCAAATCCCAATAATTGCGCCTACCTGTTTTTACAAGACTATATCGAGATGACAGAAGTATTTGTGTCAGAAAAAAAGACAGATCTCGATCGATACAATAACGGCTTTAACCAGCGATACAATACCATACAAAAATGCAGTAGCGACTCGCCATTTAAGAATTTCTTTCTTGGTGAGTTATACCTGCACAGTGCTATCGCACGTATTAAATTCAAACAATATTCAGGGGCTTTTTTTGATATTAACAAGGCCAATAAATTATTGAAACAAAACAAAGCAGCCTTCCCCGAATTTTATCCCAATAATAAGTCGCTTGCTGTGTTAAAAGCCTTACTGGGTACAGTTCCCTCTAAGTATCAATGGGGACTTAAAATAATGGGGCTCAATTGTGATATTGACAAGGGCATTCAAGAACTCGAACAGTTCATCAGCACCTCAGAACATCAGGATAAATTGTTCTATGAAGAAGGAATCGTTTTTATCACCTTCTTGAAAATATTGCTACACAACAACCCCAATGAGGCTTATGCTATTACAAATTCTAAAATGGGTGATGAGCAAAATTTGCTCTTTACATTTATTAAAGCCGATATCGCCTATCGCAAGGGCTTTACCGATCAAGCCATCTACCTCTTAACCAATAGAGCACAGTCCACCGATTATATTGTCCTCCACTATCTTGAATATATGCTGGGAACATATAAGCTGTTTAGAGGGGATACGGATGCTAAAAAATATTTAAAGAAATATGTGACAAGTTTTACTGGCAGAAATTATATAAAAGATGCCTATCAAAAACTTGCCTATATTGCCTTGCTTGAATCAAATAAGACTGAATACAATGGCTATATCGAAAAAATAAAAACCACAGGCGACACATTCACTGATTCGGATCGCAAAGCGCTCAAAGAAGCGGAAATCAACAAAAAACACAATATCCATCTCTTAAAAGCAAGATTATTTTTTGATGGATCTTACTATGAAGAATCGCTTTCAGCATTGAATCAATTATCTTTGCAAAGTCTTAATGAATTAGAAGATAAGATCGAATACAATTATCGCAGCGGCAGAGTGAGAGAAGCATTGGGATATTATCAGGAGGCTATAAGACTGTATGAAGAAACCATCGCAATGAGTCAAGGAACCTCCTATTATTATGGACCTAAATCCTGCCTGCAATTGGGACTTATGTACGAAAAAAACAATCAGCTAACTGTATCAAAAAAATGGTTCGAAAAATGTCTTAGCTATAGCGATTACGATTATCAAAATGGGATCGAACAACAAGCAAAAGCAGGCATACAAAGAATCACAAAACAATAATTTATAATGATCATATACCGCAACCATTCCCTCCTCCAGCAGAACACCATGAAGATAGATGCCAAGGCAGCATACTATACCGAAGTCAATGAACTGGAGGACATCAGTGAGGCAATCAATCACCACGAATTCGCACAGCACAGCAAATATATTTTAGGAGGTGGAAGCAATATTCTTTTCCTAAAAGACATTAAGGGATGGGTTTTACACAATCAGCTAAAAGGCATTGAAATAATTGATGAAGATCAGTCATACTCCTATATCAAAGCCTATGCAGGCGAACAATGGGATGACCTAGTAAAGTTTGCCGTTGATCACAAACTAGGGGGGATTGAGAATCTTTCAGCTATCCCTGGACAAGTAGGTGCATCACCTATACAAAATATCGGTGCTTATGGCGTTGAACTCGAATCTGTATTTGTATCCTTATCAGCCATCAGCCTACACAATGGAGAAGCAAGTACATTTAACCATACTCAATGTCAATTTGGTTATCGCTCCAGCATCTTTAAAACCGAAGGTTACAAGCACAACTATTTTATAACAGATATTACATTAAAGCTCCAAAAAAAACCTGTCTTTACCCTCGATTATCCCGATGTAAATAACTACCTCGAAAATGTATTGAAACGTCCAGCCTCCTTAGAATCCATAAGACAGGCCATTACTGAAATAAGAGCAAGCAAACTCCCCGATCCAAAAATAATCGCCAACTGCGGAAGCTTTTTTAAAAACCCATTGGTAAAACCAAAATTGGCACAACAGCTCAAACAAGAATTCCCCAATATGCCTCAATACGAGGCTGGAGAGCTTGTAAAGTTATCGGCAGCTTGGCTGATAGAGCAATGTGGATGGAAAGGAAAAAGATTAGCTAATGCAGGTGTATATGACAAACACGCCCTGGTAATTGTAAATTATGGTTCGGCCAAAGGCAAAGAAATATTTACCTTTTCAGAATATATTATGGGCGATGTAAAAGATAAATTTGGTGTGCTATTAGAACGCGAAGTGAATGTGATCTAACACAACTTATGTAGCCATTACAATTACAATATCCAAGCCTTTTTGTTGTTGAATTAATACGGGAATTGTACTAATTTTCAAAGCACAGATTGTATTAGCTCCTTGCACTTAGATTGTGCATAATTAGTTATTTTATATTCAAACTTGTGTTTCAAAACTTAGGCTTACAACATCCTAAAACTATTGATCCATTCAAGAATGCCTGTCATTACATTCTATAGCTAAGGGGTATTTCTAAAAATAATATTGATTCTTAGTGCGATGCCTAAAGGCCCGGGCTATACAGGGCTTCGCTGACGCTACGGTACTGGACTGGCAGGCTTTTGGCTTTATTATTTATATATTGATTGAAAGCCTGCCAGTCCAGTACAAACCCTTCCTATCCCTATCGCGAATACAAAGCGCGATAAAAAATAATGTGCTTTGTATAATGCACTAAATCACTTACATGATTTCAAAACCTTAGAATTTTTATCCCTAATAATTTGCTGAGCAACTAAAATATATTTATGGAGTAATTTTATACTTATAAAATAGAAAGATTATCCCAACACCAACACATTTCATAATTAGGAATAGCCTAAGAATTTATAAGTTATGAATACAATAGATTAGTTATGTTCAATAATGCAATAAGCCTATTCTATTGGGCAAATAAATTCAATTTTTAATACTCAAAATTAGGTTTTAATGCACCCGTACCACCATTGCCATAAAACTCATTGATATGTACAATTACTTCATCAATCGAATCGGTAATCTTCATCAACTCTAAATCGTCCTCATTAATATTATGAAACTTATCAAACATAACGTGCTTGATCCAATCCATTAACCCCGACCAATATTCGCTGCCATATAAAATGATAGGGATACGGCTAATTTTTTCTGTTTGTACAAGAGTAATGGTCTCAAATAATTCATCTAGTGTCCCAAAGCCACCGGGCATTAGGACAAAGGCTTGTGCATACTTTACAAACATAACTTTCCGTACAAAGAAGTATCGGAAATTGATCATCTTATCCGAATCCACATAACGGTTAGAAAACTGTTCAAATGGCAATACAATGTTTAACCCCACTGATTTTCCACCTGCTTCATAAGCCCCTTTATTGCCAGCTTCCATAATTCCAGGACCACCTCCTGTAATTACTCCGTAGCCCTCTTTTACTAGCCTCCAAGCGATCTGTTCTGCATCTTGATAGTATTTATTATCAGGTTTAGTCCTTGCACTGCCATAGATGGAAACACAAGGCCCAATATTCTCCATCTTTTCGAATCCCTCTACAAATTCTGACAATATCCTAAACATACGCCAAGAGGACTCAGCATGCAGATCAGTCCATTTTTTATCTTTATGATGACTTATCATTTTTTCATTTATTTTTTAAAAAACACAAAGGCTACAAATATAATACATATTTTTTATTAGTAAGAACTATCATTTAGCCTTTATTATCGTTACTTAATATCATAATCTATTTTTTATTACTTTTTCTTGCCGAACCCCATCAAGGATAGCATTCTTGATTTGACGCCTCCCACCAGAGGCGTTTCGCTTTTATAGAAGGGTTTATTGCAGTAATTCGGAATTCCCGAATTTGAATTAAATAAAAATATATTAAAAATCAATATTTTACCGTTTTTTTCTATTTTTGAATTAAATAAAACCGCCATCATGATCATTTACCTTTTTAACTTGTTTATTTGAACGTGTTAAGAAAATGGTGTTTGCTTTACACGTTTTTGGTTTCTTGTTAATTAACCTAATAATTTATTTCGTTCTATTCTTTCTCTGGCTTCAATTAAAATGCTGTGTATTTTTTGTTCCAATTGTTTTTTAGGTGGAAGCTCTGTCCAATATTCGGCTACCATAATCCCGTCATTGTGCATTTCTAATAATTCGACTTGTTCTCTGCTACTTTCTGCACAAAGTATTAAGCCAATAGGGGTATTTTCTCCTTCGGTTTTTTCGTATTTGTCCAACCATTTTAAATATAGCTCCATTTGCCCTTTGTGCTGGGCTACAAACTTGCCTAACTTTAATTCTATTGCTACCAAACGCTTTAAATGGCGATGGTAAAAAAGCAGGTCTAAATGAAAATCTTCGCCATCTATTATCATTCGTTTTTGGCGTTCTACAAAGGCAAAGCCTTTGCCTAATTCCAGTATAAAGGCTTCCAATTCTCTTAAAATAGCTGCTTCTAAATCTTTTTCTAAGTAAGTGTTTTGCAGACCTAAAAAATCTAAAAAATAAGGGTCTCTAAAGGTATTATGTAAGGCTGGGTGTTTACTGGTGTTTTGTAAATTGGCTATACTACTTCGTTCATAAGTTTTCGTACTTATTAGTTTGCGTAGTTCTCTAATACCCAATGCTTGTGTGGCTGAAATTTGTGCGTAGAAAAGTTTGGCTTCCTGACTTTTCAGAGGTATTAATTCTCTAAAGTGCGACCAACTTAATTGTCGCGACAGTGTCGCGACAATTTGCAAATCAGGAAATTGCTCTGCGAACTGCATCATTCTTCGCAGGTTGCCCAACTCAAAATTTCTACCATACTTATCTTTCAATTGTGCTGACACTGTCGGCACAATTTTTTTACCGTAATCTGCTCGTTTGTTTTGTAGTATATCTTCATTGATACGCTTGCCTATTTGCCAAAACAATAGCGTGAGAGTGCTATTGGCTTGT
>CAYZQX010000192.1:0-7671 GCA_964480615.1 uncultured Chitinophagales bacterium
TTTCTATACTTTATTAGCTCATCAACCTATTGACTTTACAATAGAAGCTAGTACGATAGAACCACAATGTGCTGGAGAATCAGTTATATTAAGTGTGAGTTCTGATGAGGACTTAACAGATGTAACTTATAGATGGTATAAAAATGGACAGTTAATACCTACCGCTACTACTAATCCTTATGAAGCCACTACTACGGGCTATTACACAGTGGAAGTAATAAGTACAAATGATTGTAAGCATACAGAAGGAATGAATGTAGTGATAGCTAAAGATTTTACAATAGAAGAAACAATCTATCCCATATTGTGTGCGAGCCAAAACTCTGGTAGTATATTACTAGATATTACAGGAGAGAATATAGGACCATTCACTTATTTATGGGAAAATGGATATACTGGCCCTAATAGGTCAGGACTAGGTGCTGGCAATTATTCAGTTACTGTTACTGATAATTATGGCTGCGAAAAGACTGAAAGCTATCAGCTTGCTGCACCTAATGAACTAAATGTGTATGCAGTAGGAACGCCACAATTAATGGCATATACTTGCGAATCTATGGCAAGTGCTAATGTAGGAGGAGGAGTAGGACCCTATTTCTATAGCTGGGATGATCCACAACAACAACAAACTCAGGTGGCATTTCAATTATGTCCAGGTACATACAATGTAGTTGTAACTGATCAAAATGGTTGTACAGGTACTAATACTGTAACAATTGAAGAGGTAGTTTGTGATATTGAAATTACAAATCTTCATGTTCAAAATACTTGTAGTGGAGAAAATAATGGAAGTATTCAGTTTAATGCTTCATCGGATAATGATCCGTTGTCTATTACATGGAAACTCAATGGATCTACCCTCCCTATTACTGGATATTCAGCAGATGGATTAGCTGCTGCTACTTATCAGGTTGTTATTGAAAATACGATAGGTTGTATATTGGATAGCTTAATCACAATAAATGAATTTGAACCATTAATTTTGAATCCTATCGTTAATGGTACAACATGTTATATGAATGATGGAGAGATTAATTTATCGCTTGAAGAGGATAGTTATTCTTCTATAATATGGAGCGATGGTCTTGGTGAAAATAGTTCCCATCGCACAGGATTAAGTCAAGGAATTTATGTGGCAAATATTACAGATAATCATGGTTGTGAATATACAGAGTCTTTTAATGTTTCCAGTCCTTCAGAAACAGTGTGCTGTCAAAATTTTGTATTTGATCCGATAGTTACTGCAATTGACTGTTTTGGGGATGACAATGGAGCAATTAATCTGAATATAGCTGGTGGTCAAGAACCTTTAATCGTCTATTGGAGTGATGGTAATACTTCCGCTAATAGAACGGGAATGAGTGCTGGTAGCTATGCGGTAATGGTTCAGGATGCCTATGGTTGTGTATTGCACAGTGAATTTGATCTCACCGAGCCTACAGTGCTTGAGGCGGAAATTACTGGAACGGATGTTACTTATGTTGATGGTGAAGATGGGACTGCCGCTGCGGTTATTACAGGAGGGGTAGAGCCTTATCAAATATTGTGGACACCTGGAAACTATACACAGACAACTATTGATGGTCTATCAGAAGGAAATTATAATGTGATTATTACCGATGCCAATGGCTGCCAATATAATGATGTAATAACGATTAACGGGCCTGAATGTATAGATATGACAGGCGAGGTAATCGTAGAACAGATTACATGTAACGGTTATAACAATGGTAGTATTGAGGTTGTAGTGAATGGTAATGATGGTCCATTTGTTTTTGAATGGAACAATGCGAATTATCAAGGTGCCCATATTCATAACCTAGCTCCTGGTACCTACCAAGTTTTAGTTACTGACCAAAAAGGGTGTACCCTCAACTACTCTTCAACTATAATTGCACCTGCAATGCTTACAGGCAATATATCTGTGGACCAAATTAGTTGTAATAATGCAAATGATGGGGCGCTTCAGTTAAATATTGCTGGCGGTACATTGCCTTATACCATTGATTGGAACAACAGTAATAGCAGTAGTCAATACTTAACAGAATTAGGCTCTGGTAACTATAGTGTATTAGTAACTGATGCCAATGATTGTACATTAACATTAGAAACTGTACTTGAAAATCCAGCTCTACTGGATATTGAGCTAATTACTGCTACTTCACCGAATTGTTCTAATAATGGTGGATTTATAGATGTGGAAGTCACTGGTGGAACAGGTGACTATACTTACAATTGGTCTGATGATGCAACTATCAATACTGAGGATCGCCAATACTTAGGAGCAGGAAATTATTCATTGGAAGTAACCGATGGTAATGGTTGTATTGCTAATATTGATGTTAATTTAATAGGAGCAGGTGATTGTACTGGATCAATTGGTGATTTAGTATTTGTAGATACTAACGTCAACGGCGTTTATAATGTAGGTGAAGAATTATTAAGTGGTATTGTCATTTACCTAGTTAATGCATTAGGTGAGGAAATAAGTACTATTACGAATTCTAGTGGTAGTTATCTCTTCACAGGTCTAGAAGCTGGAAGTTATACTGTGTATATCGAATGGCCAATAAGCGGATTCACTGCCACGACACCATTGAGTTATTCAGTGAATCTTGCTCCTGAGCAGGATATTTTGGATGCTGACTTTGGTTTGTTACCACCTGTGATGTCCGACTTATCATTATCTAAGGCAGTGAATATTAGCCAAGTACAAAGTGGAGGATCTTTTTATTATACATTAATTTTGAACAATAGCGGTACACATACTGCTACCAATATACAGGTAATTGATGTGTTGCCAAGTGGTGTGCTATATACCAGTAGCAATGCATCCAGTGGTACTTACGATCCTAATAGCTCTATATGGGCTGTTTCAACGCTTGGCGTAGGACAATCAGTAAGTTTGCAAATCAATGTTCATATAGGCAATATGCCGAATGGATCTATTACCAATACGGCCCAAATAGCATCGGTGGACCAGGATGATCCAGACTCAACTCCAAGCAATAACAATGCCGCTGAGGATGATCAGGCCAGTGCCATTATAAGTGTATATACACCAGTTCCTTGTGAGCCACAGACGGTGTGTACAGAACCAATGACGCCAATTACAATATGCCCGAATTTTTGTACAATTTCAGGACCTCTTGAGTTTACAAATGTTGAATCTACATTCCATTGTAGTATCAATCCTGTAGGTAATTGTGTGGTATATACCCCTCTACCACAAATTGAGAATTATGGCAATGATTTCGTTTCGATTACGGCTTGTGATGAAAATGGTGTGTGTGAAACTATAACTGTGACAGTAACATTTGGCTGTAACGAAAATCCTATCGCTGTCGATGATAATGGCGTGAGTAATGGAAATCCTGTAACCCTATGTGTATTGACTAATGATTATGATCCTGACAATGATGGACTCTCAATCTGTAATTTTACACAGCCTACTTTTGGTACTATAATATGGCAAGGGGATTGTGTAATATATACACCTATATCAGGTTATGTGGGTCAAGATTGTTTTACTTATTCAGTTTGCGATAATGCTAATAGTTCTGATTTAGGACAAGTTTGTATCCAAGTTACGAATCCATTCCAACCTTGTTCGAATGAGGATATATATGCTTGTACTGGACCTATGGAGCCTATTGAATTCTGTCCTGATTTTTGTAATCTTCAGGGAAGCTTTGAAATATGTGATCATACAACTATGTACAATTGCAGTATTGTGTATTTACCTAATGGTTGTATAAGATATACGCCTCTCCCTGCGTTTATTGGAAGTGAAATTATTGCACTTACAGCTTGTTCAGGAACTCAAACGGATGAAATCAATATTCATGTAACAGTAGGTAATTGTAATGGCAACCCGCCAATTGCTTCTGATGATTATGTCAGTACAATACAAGCATCCCCAACGGTTATTAATGTATTGGTCAATGATCTAGATCCTGATGGTGGCACATTGGATTTATGTGGTCATACGAATCCTAGCCATGGTACTGTTATTGAAAACGGTAACTCATTTACTTATATATCATCCCCTACATTTTCTGGTACTGATAGCTTTACTTATACAATATGTAATGAAGCTGGGGAATCTGATATAGCTACAGTATATATCAATGTGGAGGCGTTATGTACTACTGACGAACCTCAAGTATGTGTGGAACCTATGGAACCTATTGAAATATGCTTGGAGTTTTGCAACCCTGGGGTTTCAATCACTTCGGTAAAAGCTGCATTTAATTGTTCTGTTACTATCCTCAATGAAAATTGTTTTAGATTTATTTCGCTACCACTCTATGAAGGAACTGATATTCTCGAAGTAGAGGCTTGCTTGCCTGGAAATCCTAATTGTGAGGTGGTGAATGTCTTTTTGACTGTTGGTGATTGTGATGGCAGTGGTACTGTTCAGTTCCCTCCGGTTGCGAATACGGATATTGCTCAGACAGTTCAAAATATCTCAGTAAGTATTGATGTACTTGAGAATGACAGTGATAGCAATGGTGATAATTTATACATCTGCAATTTTGGAAATCCAAATAATGGGCAGGTTGTAAATAATAATGGAATTCTAATATATACACCTAATCAAGGCTTTTTAGGTACTGATTACTTTACCTATAATTTGTGTGACGGTAGTGGTGCTTATGATGTTGGTCAAGTACAAGTTACTGTTGGATCTTCGTCATCTGAAGTCCATGCAACCGATGATTCAATAAATTATTTAGCTGGGAATCTTGTAGTTAATGTATTGGCTAATGACAGTTATCCTAATAGTTGTATCCCTCAAATCACGGTTCTAACCCAACCTACATTAGGTACAATAAGTACGAATGCGAATGGTAGCTTTACAATTAGTAATATTCCTAATAACTATGTGGGCACTATTTCTTTCACTTATAATCTCTGTGCTTGTAATATTTGTGATTCAGGCACTGTTTTTGTAAATGTACTAGATGGAGCGCCGTATAAGAATTGGATCATACCCAATGTATTTACCCCCAATGGGGATGGAGTCAATGATAATTTTGAAATCAGGGAGGTTGCTGATTGTCATGATTGTCAAAGTGTTTCTCTAACAATTATCGACGCTAATGGCAAGTTTGTTTTCAAAAAGCAGGACTTTTTGGAATCAAATGTATGGGATGGTATGACCAGCAATGGACAAAAACTGCCGAACGGGACTTATTACTATCTTGTCGAAATCGATAGTTTTGGTAAAGTATTTGAACTAAAAGGTTTCGTAGAAATCCGAAATTGACACTAAATGTCGGATTATTAGGTAGAAAACCCAATTTGTTTGGTGAATATGATGGAATTTTGAAAGTTTAAAAATATAAAATATCGTAGATGAAAAAATTAATTACATCTATAACATTTGGGTTACTAATTATCCTACCTCTATTAGGTCAGCAAGAGAGTGAATATACTTATAATATGTTCAATGGGTTGGTTCTTAATCCAGGTTATGCTGGGACGAAAGGGGGGCTGAGTCTTGCAGCTGTAGGACGTTATCAATGGGTTGGTATTGAGGGTGCGCCTCGCACAGTCTCATTGAGCGGTCACACCTTGGTTAAAGAGAAAATGGGTGTTGGTCTTTTTGGTGAGTATGATCAGTTAGGTGTACATAAAAGAATTTCTACCTTCGCCAGTTATGCCTATCACATTGGGATAACAGAGGAGTTAAAATTGAGTATTGGATTGCAAGGTGGCTTTACACATCTCAGAAGCAATTGGACCGAATTGAATGTCAATTCAGGGGATCCCAATTTTATGGCTGATGAAACGTCTAAATTATTGCCAAATTTTGGAACAGGATTTTACCTTTTTCACCAAAATTTTTACCTAGGTTTTGCAGTTCCTAAACTACTTACCAATAAGTTTGAATCG
Source organism: uncultured Chitinophagales bacterium (assembly GCA_964480615.1). Taxonomy (GTDB): domain Bacteria; phylum Bacteroidota; class Bacteroidia; order Chitinophagales; family UBA2359; genus CAYZQX01. The sequence continues at coordinate 5,902 of CAYZQX010000192.1, forward strand.
GCATCGAAAGAAGCTAGGGAATATCGCCATTACTTGCTTTCAGCAGGTGCTTTGATCAATGTTTCTGATTTCTTAAAACTCAAGCCGGCAATCCTTCTAAAGTCCGTACCCGCGAATGCACCTTTGGAAGCTGACTTGCATCTGGGCTTTGTAATTAAAGATGTATTTTACCTCGGTGGTACTTATAGAACCAAGGATTCTGCTGACATACTCGCAAGCATTTTATTGCATAACGGTTTTAGATTTGGTTATGCCTATGACTTTACACTTACCCAATTGAAAGGATATAATGATGGTACTCATGAGATAATGGTAGGAATGGATTTTGGTGACCAAGAATCTAGCAATAAGAAAGCTAGGTACGTAACCCCAAGATATTTTTAATCTACTCATTTAGCTCTTATAAAAAAATAAAATATGAACGTTTTTAAGAAAATATTTTGTCTGACATTCATAGCCATACTTACGGGAGGTTGTATTAATGGATTATATAGTCAGGATGGAAGCATAAGCGGTTATGTGTGGTTTGACCAAGACTATGACCAAATGTTCGATAATGGAGAATTTGGCCTTACTGAACGAACGATAGAACTCATTAGTGGGTCCGATACAATAACTACGCAAACTGTAATGGATGGTTCTTATTCCTTCGACAATCTAGTTCCAGGTACCTATCTCGTTTCCATAATTGATGTCCCTCTCGGTCTTGAGCTCACTACTCCTGCACAATTAAGTATTCAGCTTACCGATATAAACATAAGTACTCAAAACAATTTTGGGTTAGCAGCAGTTACTAGTAGCCAGTGTAGTGATTTTGTTATTACATCAGCTAGCGCAACAAGCTCATTATGCACACTAACTGGTACTGGATCCATCGCTGCTGCATGGGTAGGTGGCAATGCCCCTTTCCAAGTATTTTTAAATAACAATTCAATAACCTCGGTTAATGATAATAGCGTCTTAATAGAAAATTTATCTGCTGGTGATTATGAATTGGTAATCCAAGAAAGTAGTGTTAATCAATGTTTATTGTCGTCCTTAATGACTATTGAATTAGTTGAAGGATTTGATTACAATGTTGATATCCCTGATTTTTATTGCGCTGGTACGGAAGGACAGATAGCCATTATCGTTTCTAATATAGATACTGAAACCATCAATATAGGTCTTGAAAATGGCTTCCAATCTACGATTGCACCAGATGATACAAGTTATATTACAGTGGCTTCAGGAGATCACCAACTAACAATTGATAATGGATCAGGTTGTGCAATTAATTATGACTTTTATATGCCTGAAGCAGTAAGCAGCCTAGCTACTACAGTGAGCACTAATTCTCCTTCTATATGTGGTGCTAGCGATGGCAATGCGATAATTAATGTGGAAGGTGGATCAGGTAATTATACGATAACAAGCGATGAAGGAACAGTGATCGGAACTACGATTAATGGGTTGGTTGATGGCAGCTATTCGGTAACAGTGAATGATACTGAATGCGCTGTGAGTACACCAGTTAATTTTCAAATCAATGATCCTTTTCCTTGTGTAGTAGCTGAAAATCATGCACCATGTGCCGATACAGCATATGTGTGCATCCCTATGATGACTACCTATACATTTTGTATTGAACAATGTGATCCTGATGGTGATCATTTGACAATAGTGGATCATTCCGTTTCCTTGTATGATTGTGCAATACATTTACAAGGGGATACCTGTGTAAAATATACACCTCTACCTGCTTTTCAGGGCTCTGACTATTTTACGCTT
>CAYZQX010000193.1:0-7670 GCA_964480615.1 uncultured Chitinophagales bacterium
TTAGCAGATTATGGGGATACCTATTTTGATATCAGAGAGCGTTATTTTGCTAAAGCGGCTGCACCTAATTCGAAGATCAATCTTACATTTGACTATAATTACAATAATAAGTGTAATACTGTATTGAGATTTACGAGATTTGGTGCAATGAAGCTCGCTGACTGGTGGTATGATGAAGCACAGATAGATGAATATATCCCACGTATTACCACTGATTTATCCTTTGGTTATACTATTAAAGAACACGTGAAAATTGTAGTCGGTGCTAACAATTTATTTAATGTTTATCCTTATGTAAAAGCACCAAGTACATTGATAGACACCTATTTTGATGGAATGTCAAACCCTGCTGATACCGAATCAGGTGGAGCTTGGGATCCAGTGCAAATGGGCAACAATGGCCGTTTCTTATATATAAGAACCAATTTTAGGTTTTAATATATAATGGGATAGCAAACGGAAATTAACCACTAAATTATTATTATATCAAGGTGTTCCTGAAGGGGGCACCTTTTTTTTTGCATATAGCTTTAGCTGCTCTAATTTTGGGCTTGATCAATAATTTATACTGAGGGCTTGCTAAATAAATCATAAGTATGCGATTATGGCGATGCCTGCGGCCCGGGCTGCTCCAGGCTACACTGCGTTTCGGTCTTATTCACCGACTCTTTTTTGTTTCTCTCTCTATATATATACTACTATCCATAACAATACAACTTACCTAAGCCATCAGTGCTGAGAGTCAGTGAATAAGACTAAACCATTCCGCATCCCTATCGCGAACACAATCCTAAAAAGCAATAGCTAAGCGACGACATTTCTTAAGTATGATACAAGCTTTTTTACATAAACCCATAACATTGTGTGAATATTCATTGCACTAATAATAGCTAAAACCTATGAAAATAAAAGATTATAGAGTTGATTAGCAAGCCCTATTTACTACCTTAGCAATAGGTGAAAAGATCTCCGAATAGTTATCTTCATCAATCATTTTATTAATTATCGGCAAGCTAATATTTGTAACTATAGGCTTGATAAAAAGTATTTTTTACAATGGCTCATACCCTCTAATAAAAAAAGGAAAATCGTTATTACTCGAACAAGTCACTGCTCAAGTATCGGTCGCCGCGATCACATATTATGCATACTACAATTCCATTGTCAAGGGTTTCAATAAGCCTCAAAGCTGCTGATACTGCTCCACCACTGCTCATACCGCTAAATACACCTTCTTCCTTAGCCAGTCGCTGAGTCATTAGCTTTGCTTCTTCATCCGAAACTTCAATAATATCATCCAGCCTATTTTCATCAAATATCTTGGGCAGGTATTCAACAGGCCATTTTCTGATGCCAGGAATTTTAGCGCCATCTTTAGGCTGTGTACCTATGATCTTAATGTTGTTATTTTTTTCTTTTAGAAATTTGGATACACCCATAATTGTACCTGTAGTGCCCATGGCAGAAACGAAATGGGTTACTTGTCCGAGGGTATCATCCCATATTTCAGGGCCTGTAGTACGATAGTGCATAAGCGGATTGTCGGGATTGTCAAATTGATTTAACATCAGGTAGCCGCCGCCAGCTACTTGCTCTCTAGCAAAATCAATGGCCTCCTCCATGCTGCCTTTTTCTGAAGTGAGAATGACTTTAGCACCAAATGCTTGCATCGTGAGAACCCGTTCTCTGGTTGAGTTTTCAGGCATTACCAATTCAATCTCTACATTCATCAATCGAGCGATCATAGCTAGTGCAATTCCAGTGTTGCCACTAGTAGGCTCTATGAGCTTTATTCCAGGTTTTAACTCCCCTCTGTCTATTGCGCCTTTTATCATGCCCAGGGCAGCTCTATCTTTCACACTACCGCCAGGATTATGGCCTTCCAGCTTGGCCAATAATTTCACATTGGGATTAGTATTGAGCAGCTTTAATTCTACTAATGGAGTATTGCCTATAAAATTGATTAATGTTTTCATTATAGAATTAATTTGTTAAGCGGGGTTGAGTAGGGAATAAAACAATTTTATTTGATGGTTAAGCGATGTGTGATGGTAGCTGTAGGCTCTAAAGTCTTTGCTACTGAACAATATTTATCCAATGATAATTTTATAGCACGCTCAGCCTTAGCAACTTCTACCTGACCAGTGATGATAAAGTGTAACTCTATCTTTTTAAATAAAGAATAATCCTCCATTTTTTCGCGCTCCCCGTCCACCTCAATTTCAAAAGATTCAATTATTTGTTTTTGTTTTTTGAGGATCAATAAGATGTCAATTGCACTGCATCCACCCACCGCTGCTAATAATAATTGCATAGGCCGCATCCCTTTTCCTTCACCACCTATATCGGGCGATCCATCCAACATTATCGAATTACCATCTTCATTAGTGGCCTCCATATTAAAGGCATCATTGATTCTTTTAATATTTATTTTCATAAATCTTGCACAAATATAAGATAAGAACACTATATCGCCTTGTTTGGCTTTTTTGAATTTGGCTAGGTCAGAAAAGATAATTATATTTGAATGCTAATTATACTTGGATAGGATAAAATAGAAGATAGTAGGGTGAAAAATACTGTCTTTGCTTTTAGTTATTAACTCAATTTTATATATATATGAAAAACATTTTATTATTATTTTTTAAGCCTTTCTTTGTACTTTTTTTGGGGTTATTATCAGGGTTAAGCTTGATTACTGCTCAAGAAATATGTAACAATGCACTAGATGATGATGGTGACTCCTTTATTGATTTGAATGATGAGGATTGTGTTTGTAATGAAGTTACAGTTAATCTTCCCTCTTCATTTATTCCCAATGCCTCCTTTGAGGACTATAATTGTATTCCAGATTTTTATTCACTTATGGAATGTGCTGAAGGTTGGATTCAGGCAAGCGAGGCCACTTCTGACTATTTTCATGTGGATGGTTATTTTCCTGATAATTTTGAAATACCATTTGCGCCAACTCCTATACCTGATGGTGATGCCTTTGTTGGATTTTTTAACGCTTTTTATGGTGGTATTGTATATAAAGAATATGTGGGTTCATGTACCGATGAAGAATTAATTCCAGGTACTTCTTATACTATAGCTATTGATATAGGATTTTCAGGCAGTACATCGGAGTTTTTTAGTGCATCTAGTAATGCTCCACTAGAAATTTGTGTTTATGGAAATGAAAGCTGCGATAATTTGCCATTTGATGTTAATTTATTAACTGGGAATTACGCCTGCCCATTAGATGAAAATCAAGATGAGTGGGTACTCTTGGATTGCATCACAGTATCGGGTTTCGATGAATGGGTTTCTACTACACTTAGTTTTGATCCGCCTAACAATATCAATGCAATTGTGCTTGGCCCTTCTTGCGAACCGGTAAGTAATTCAAATGATTTATATTATTATTATTTCTTGGATAATCTGGTGCTGAATCAAACACAGGCTTTTGAATCTGTACCAGTTGAGGTAATTAACAACTGTGATGGTTTTGAAATTGCAATTGAGAGCCAAGGAGATTACGATGTACAGTGGTATAAAGAAGGCATTGCAATAATAGGCGCAAACTCATTAAACTATGATGCAGAGTTATCCGATACAGGTTTATTTCAGATTTGGTTTACTTCTGGCACTGAGTGTTTTATTACTGAGATTGTTTTAGAACCAGCGATACTTCCAGAAATTCAAATAATAGCAGACACAGTTTTATGTGTTGGCACTTCGCTCGAATTACTCGTAGATTACGATGGACAGCTTACTTGGGCAGCTGATGCATCGCTATCCTGTACCAATTGTCCTAACCCTATAGTTACTCCAACCCAAACAACTACCTATACTGTCATCAATGAGTTTAATTGTGAAACAGAAATTACTATTTATGTAGATGAGCCTATCCCTGTAGAAATAGTAGGCCAACCTGTTGTAGCCCTTGGTCAAGGTACGATGCTTAATGCTACTGGTGGAACTGAATATACCTGGGATCCAGACCCTTCACTGTCATGCTTGGATTGTCCTAATCCCATAGCATCGCCCACTGAAACAACTACTTACACAGTTACCTCTAATAATATGTGTGAAAGTACTCAAACTTTTACCCTTATCGTTACGCATAACTTTATGGAAGTGCCTACAGCCTTTTCACCAAATGGTGATTTAGTCAATGACCTATTGGTCCCACAAGCTAATGGAACTACTCAGTATGAGATGATTATTTTTAATCGATACGGCAATTTATTGTTTCAAACTAATGATCCTACCATAGGGTGGGATGGTACATATAAAGGCGAATTACAACCTATAGATGTGTATGTATATTGTGTGGAATATATGTTTAACCAAGAAAGTGAAATGAGAAAAAAACAAGGCAATTTCACACTGTTGCGTTAATCGAACTTTTTTTGTGATTCTTTTCTGAATTAATTGGTGGTTATAGTATTTTACTTCGGATAGTAAAGTCACTAGCATATCAATCAGCCGAGCAAGCTTTTTATCAAAATAGTTGATTCTGCTTTTCATTTTGTTGATTAATTTCTAATGTCTTAAATTGGTGGCTAAAATGCAATAAGAAAATGACTCGTTCAGAAATAGTTCAAAATAGTTTTGATTACACACTATTCAGTTGGTCAAAGCAAGCAGGTCTTAATCCCATCGCAGTAGAGTATGCCAAGGGTGTATATTTATATGATTACGATGGTACTAAATATTTAGATTTTTCATCAGGGCTTATGAATGTCAATGTAGGGCATGGACATCCTAAGATCGCTGAAGCGGTAGTAAAACAAATGAATGAGGTGGCTTATGTCACACCTACTTGTGTTACCAAGGCGCGTGGTGAGCTAGGCAAGAAATTAGCTGAGATAAGCCCTGGCAATCTAACCAAAACATTATTTACAGTATGTGGCGCTACTTCAATAGATAATGCCATAAAGTTAGCGCGATTATACACAGGCCGTCATAAGATAATTGCCAAGTACCGCGCTTTTCATGGTGCTAGCTACGGCAGTATGACTGCTGGTGGTGATCCGCGCAAGCTACAAGCCGATAGCCAGCAAATGCCCAATGTTGTACACATCGAAGATCCCTATTGCTATCGCTGCCCATTTGGACAAAAAGGCTATGATACCTGCGCCATGGAATGTTTCAGCCACTTAGAAAGGATAATTAGTTTTGAAGGTCCTAATAATGTTGCTGCTATACTCATGGAAGGGGAGTCAGGATCATCAGGATGTATTAAATACCCGCCAAATTATCTCGCTAATGTGCGGGCATTATGCGATAAGTATGGCATCTTGTTAATTATTGATGAGGTAATGTCAGGATTTGGCCGCACTGGTGCATGGTTTGGCATCGATAACTATGGAGTAGTGCCTGACATGATCGCTACTGCTAAGGGCCTTACTGCAGGTTACCTGCCATTAGGTGCATTGATCGTGAGTGATAAGATAGCAGCCCATTACGATGATATTCCACTAATGCTTGGATTGACCTACTCAGCACACGCTGTAGCCTGTGCAGCTGGGGTAGCAACCTTACAAATCTATGAGGATGAAAATCTTATACAGAATGCACGTGACATGGGCGCTTACATTGATGCTCAAGTTGAGACCCTCAAAGCAAAACATAAATGCATCGGGGATTGGAGAAATACTGGCCTACTCGGCTGCTTAGAAATCGTAAAAAACAGAGAGACGAAAGAACCTATGGCACCATTCAATGCCAAGCCCGATGAGATGGCAGTGATGAATAAAGTAGCTGCTAAAATAAAAGAACTAGGTATGTACACATTTGTAAGATGGAACTATGTATTTATAGCACCTCCATTGTGTATCAATAAGAGTGAGATCGATGAAGGGTTGGCGATTATATCTAAAGCACTTACGATAGCGGATGAAGCCTGTTATTAGTAATACATTATTACATCTGATTTATTATTTTGTAAGTTGATCAATCTGAAATACATAGGTGTTAATATAAATTTAGTGATGATGTATCAGCAATCTTTTGAACTGAATAGTATGATTAAGCATCGAAGTGGTAATGAATCTTTATGACCAATATTTCAAAATGGTTAAAATTGCTAAGTGATGGATCAATTTTTTCATTGGACTAAGCTATTAACCTAAGCATTAGGCAACTGATACTTAATAATTGATCACAATTATATGAATGAAAATGTTCGTTTAATCATCCCTACTTGCCTATCATAGCTGTGCGATCACAGCTGTATAATAATAATGAAATTCATTACATACAATAATAAATGGGTATATTATATTCTGGTGCAATGTTTCCTGTGGAGCATTTGCAATGGGCAGGATACGACTATCTATGCCAATAAATTTTTCGCACCGGCCACACAACCCAATAAAGCTCGGATTATAGGTGTTAATGCTAGTATGGCAGCTACTTATACAGGTATGATGCTGACGCTCAATCAAGCATGGTATTCACAATATCCCAGATCAAAATTCCATTTTTACAATGATAATTCGGAGTGGTTACAGATCGATAAGCTAGGCCACACATGGACAGCCTATGTGGAGAGTCGATATGGATGGTCATTGTATAACTGGTCGGGAATTGATGATAAGAAAGCAATATGGCTCGGTGGCATGACCGGATTTGTAGGGCAAACGACCATTGAAATACTCGATGGTTTTTCAAAAAAATGGGGTGCCTCACCTGGAGATCTCGCTGCTAATACCCTTGGTTCAGGCTTGTTTATTGCCCAGCAATTGCTTTGGAATGAACAGCGGATTAAGATGAAATTTTCTAGCCATCCCACAAGACATACCGACCAGGATATCAATATTCAAAATAGAGCCAAGGACTTATTTGGAAACAATATCTTAGAACGTATATTAAAAGATTATAACGGACAATCTTATTGGTTCTCCTTTTGTCCTTGGTCATTCTCTAACAATTCCAACCGAGGACTTCAATGGCTTAATGTATCGATAGGTTATAGCGTAGAAAATATTTATGGTGGTTATAGAAATACTTGGCTATATGACAATCAAGCTTATGATTATTCAAGTTTGCCACGCAATAGAGAATATTTTTTATCCTTCGATGTTGATCTAGAGCGAATTAAAACTAAAAAAAAATGGGCAAAAACCATATTATACTTGCTTAATATTATTAAGATTCCAGCTCCAGCCTTATCGATAAATAATGAGGGCGTAATAAAGCTTTATCCCTTCATCTACTATTAAATTGTGCTCGAAATATAAGTCCACATTATTCATAAGCTGATGCCTATATTACTTAATCATTGGTGATATAATAAATCTTCACACAATAACTCGAAATTATTTTTTATGGCGATGCCTTACAGGCCCGGGCTGCTCCAGGCTACACTTCGTTTCGGTCTTATTCACTAACTCCTTATTTGTTTCTATATGTTTTTACTACTGTTTATAACGACACAATTTACCAAAGACATCAGTGATAGGAGTCAGTGAATAAGACTAAACCATTGCGCATCCCTATCGCTTTAACTAGACATTGGACACTAGACGCTGGACGCAAGACTTTAACTAGTTATATCAAATAGCTTCAGGGTCGTAAATCTAGAATCGTTAATCGCGTTAGCCAATCGTAAATCGCTTTAACAATACACTAGACTCAGGACTTAGTACACTTGCAAGAGCTAAGCTCAGTATCGTAAA
>CAYZQX010000194.1:0-7658 GCA_964480615.1 uncultured Chitinophagales bacterium
ATCCTATTAAAAATAGTTAATTGTTGTTAATTTCCTTAACTTAACGACATTGGGCCGGGGCCTACCGTTACCACATAATTACCCGCTGGTAAATTATCAAACAAGTAATGACCTGTGCCATCCGTGATCGCTGTCTCGGTCGTGCCATCTGGATGCGTTAGCGTAACCAGTATATTGGCTAATACTGGCTCCCCTGAATCAAATAGTCCATCACCATCTAGGTCATGCCATACTAGATCTCCTATCGTGCCCAAATCAGCGGGACTAACTAAGGTGTCATCTTCATCATCCTCGCTCGGAGTGCCATCACTATTATTAGGTGTCGAATCAACATCTGTCTGATCTGCATCGGTAACCTGTGCAAAGTTGATGATATTGCCATCAGCCTCACTTACTTGTACCGTGATGGTCAGCGTGATCGTCTGGTTTACACCTAAGGTGCCCACATTCCACAACCCTGTGCCTGCTGTGTATGAACCACTCGTTTGTGTATGCGTAATGTATTGTAACTCGCCGGGCAATTGGTCTGTCACTACTACCCCTGTTGCAATGCCTGGACCTTTATTGACCAACGTGATGGTATAGTCAAACTCGCTGCCTACATAGATCGGATTAGGCGCATTAGAGGTCTTGCTCAATTCTAAGTCGATCGGCATCGGTGCAAAGCCAAAATCATTTACTAAATCATCTTCCCCTGCTGTTAAGTTTACATTGTAAATGCCTGGTGTGGTCAATTCTTTATCTCCTGGTCCCGGACCTACCGTAACAATATAATCGCCTGCTGGTAAGTCGGTAAACAAATAATGTCCATTGCTATCGGTTGTCGTCGTCTCTGTGCTACCATCGGGATGGGTCAAGGTCACCAATATATTGGCTAATACAGGTTCGCCAGAATCAAAAATTCCATCCCCATCTAAATCATGCCATACTTGGTCTCCTATCGTGCCTAAGTCGGCTGGACTTACCAGTACATCATCTTCATCATCCTCACTTGGTGTGCCGTCACTGTTATTTGGTGTCGAATCGACATCCGTCTGATCGGCAGCCGTTACCTGCGCAAAATTGATGATGTCGCCATCTGCTTCATTTACTTGTACCGTGATCGTTAAGGTAATCGTTTGATTAACACCTAAGGTGCCTACATTCCACAAGCCTGTACCCGCTGTATAGGAACCGCCTGTCTGGGTATGCGTGATGTACTGCAACTCGCCTGGCAACTGATCAGTCACCACTACGCCTGTTGCAATGCCTGGCCCTTTATTGATCAATGTGATCGTATAATCAAATTCGCTGCCTACATAGATCGGATTCGGTGCATTTGAGGTCTTGCTCAACTCTAAATCGATCGGCTGTGGTGCAAATCCAAAATCATTCAATAAATCATCCTCTCCCGCTGACAGATCTACTGTATAGCTGCCTGGAGTAGTCAAGGTCTTATCACCTGGCCCTGGTCCTACCGTTACCACATAACTACCTGCTGGAAGATCTGTGAAAAGATAATGACCGGTACCATCGGTTAAGGTAGTTTCTGTTGTGCCATTAGGATAAGTTAATGTTACCGTTACATTCGCTAATGCCGGTTCACCTGTATCGAAAACACCATCGCCATCTAGGTCGTGCCATACAAAATCTCCTATGGTACCCAATTCCGATGGGCTGATGGTTACATCGTCCTCATCATCCTCTGTAGGGGTGCCATCATTATTATTTGGTGTCGAATCTTCATCTTCTTGATCCGCATCACTAACTTGTGCAAAATTCGTGATACTGCCTGCTGCAGATAATACAGTCGCATTGATTGTTAAGGTCACCGTTTGATTTACATTGAGTGTGCCTACATTCCAAATGCCTGTGCCTGCACTATAAGATCCCAAGGTCGCCGATGAGCTCATATACTGCAAAGTCCCAGGTAACTGATCCGTTACTTGTACACCTGTGGCTATGCCTGGCCCTTTGTTTATTAAGGTCAATGTATAAGGTATCGTAGAACCTACATAAATAGGACTGGTAGCCGTCGTCGTTTTTACCAACTCTAAATCAATAGGTTGTGGACCAAACCCAAAATCATTGACTAAATCATCTTCTCCTGCCTCTAATACCACATTGTAAGTGCCTGGGGTAGTTAAAATCTTACCCATTGGTCCAGTACCTACTGTTACCACATAGTTACCTGGTATTAAATCCTCAAATAGGTAATTGCCGTTTGGATCGGTAGTAGTGGTTAGGCTCAATCCGCCTGGTCCTGTTAAGGTTACTGTAACACCCCCTAGTGGTTGCTCGCCAGCATCGTATAGACCATTGCCATTCACATCATGCCATACAAAATCCCCAATTGTCCCTAATTCGATTGCTTCGAATACGACATCGTCCTCATCATCCTCATCAGGTGTACCGCTCAGGTTCCCTGGTGTGGAATCAATATCTGGTTGCTCTACAGCAAAAACTTGCGCTTGATTCAATGTCGTTCCGCCTCCTGTAACAGTGGCTGTAATCGTTAAGGTGCGCGTTTGTCCTGATCCTAAATACCCAATATTCCAAATACCGGTGCTGGGTGAATAGGCTCCACTTGAGCTGACAAAGCTCAGATTGGATGGCAACATATCATATACTTGTACACCAGTGCCATCATCTGGTCCCTTGTTAATTACTGTGATTGTATAGGTAACTTGGCTACCTACATATACTGGACTCGTGACGTTTTGTGTCTTCGTTAATTCTAAATCTAATTGACATGGCTGGAAAGTAAATTGAGAAGGTGCTGATGGTCCTTCGCAGCCATCGGTAGTCGATTCTACGACATAATAAACCCCTGCCTCGGTAACACCATAAGTAGGTCCTGTCCCTACACTCGTGCCATTAGGATAGACGCCCATAAACCATTCAAATGTGCTGCCTGCCTCAGAGCCCATCGCTTGCAACAAGACGTTCTGTCCTTCACAAACAACTGTCTCGCCGCCTGTGATGACAACAAATGGATTAGGCGTTTGTCCTTCACTAACAACAGCTGCATTGGATACCGCGATACAGCCCTGTGAATCAGTAACCTGTACTGAATATACACCTGGGAACATCGCCATATAAGTACTCGCTGTACTCGAAGAGATAACGCCTCCATTCAACAACCATTGATAGGTATAGCTGCCACTTGGACTCGCTGATACCGTTAACAAGGTGCCTGGATTGTCCTCGCAATAGCCTATGGAATTAGGGGATAAAGTTAAACTGATGCTTGATGAGCTCTGGATCGCTGTCGTTGCCGTAGCCGTACAGCCATTCGCATCTGTTATCGTAACTGTGTAAGAACCAGCTGTAAGTCCTGTCATCGAAGATGGATCACTCGTCGCTGGTGTATTGCTCCAATTATAGGTATAAGGAGCAGTGCCGCCTGTAGCTGTAGCACTAACACTACCTGTACTTGTACTGTTACAAGATAATGGTGTAGAAGTAGCACTTGCTACTAAAGTAGCAGGTTGTGTAATGATTACCGAAGCAACATCAACACATAATCCTCCATCAGAGGATACGGTAACTGCATAAGAACCAGCAGGCAAATTATTAACTGTAGCTGTAGAACCAACACTCGTTCCTGCTGCATTCACCCAGTTAATGGCAAGACCTGTTCCAGCACCAGCAACTACTGCTGTAACTGAGCCATCCGAATCACCATAACATGATACATTCTCACTTAATGCAGTTACATTTAAACTACAATTAGGTGCATTGATTGTTACTTGACCAACACTTTGACAAGTACTAGCGTCACAATTATCTGCAACACTATATTGGAAGGTTACTGTACCCGTAAAATTGCTTGCAGGAGTAAAAGTTACATTACATCCTGTCTTAGTAAAAGTTCCTGCAGATGCAGGAGACACATTCGTAATAAGGAATGAATTACAATTGATATCAGTAGCACCATCAGCATCGGTAACATAATTGTTGATGCTAAATGTTAAAGGACTATTAATGCTTGTACTCAAAAGCATCGTAGAACAAACTGGAGCTTGACAACAATCACCTGGTGTAAATACTGCAGGGCAGCAACTATTCGTAGTACAAGGCAAATTATTAGAAGTAACAGTATAGGTTCCTATGTTATTATTATTAATAGTGAGAACATAAGTATTACTTGTAGCACCGGCAATCGGCACACCATTAAAATACCAATGAATATTAGGATAATTACCACCTGTACTTAGGTTAAAGATGTCCCCAATACAAGCAGTTGTAGGAGGTGCTGAACAACAACCTGTAGGTGCATTCAGTGTAACATTTTTAGTTGTAGAACATGAAGGGGAAGAGCTATCAGTTATTGTCACCGTATAATTACCAGCGGCGGCTGATAATGTTGCACCGCTAGCTCCATTGCTCCATGTGTAAGTATAAGGAGCTACACCACCACTAACTGAAACAGTAGCAGATCCTATGGTATTGCTACAAGTAGGTTGCACCAAAGCTGTAGTAGCTGTTAAGTTATTACAACAAGAACCAACTGTTACTGCTACCTGGTCGGTAGCCACACAACCATCACACCCTGTTGCGGTTACTGTATAATTAGTATTAACAGTTGGATTAACTGTAATGGATTGACTAGTTGCGCCTGTGGACCACATATAGCTTACATTGGAATTTGTGGTAGAGGTACAACAATCGCCAAATACCTTAATATCATCAAGGTCATAAGCATAAACCGAAGAGCCATTATTAATAGGACAATAGGATAATATTTCAAATGTATATACGGCTGATGATGTAGTGTAAAAATCAGGGTCATTAGTAAAGTCAAAATTTGCAGTAGTCCAAGATTGAGGAGTTGGCAAATTATCTGATTGATAGATTTCAACTCCATTTTTTAAAACTCGAATTCCATACCTCGTAGGATAATTATTGAGTGTTGATTGTGGAGTTGTGTTAAAATTACTTAGTACTGCATTTACAGGGGCATTGTGTAAGAAAGACAAAGAGGTGATTCCACCAGCATTTACTGGATTTACTGTAACATTAAACTTTAAAGCATAAGCATCATTATCATTCCATGAACAAGAGGTGGATGCTGGGACACACATAGCATTTCCTGCAACTCCAAAGGCGTCTGTAGTACAAGAGTGTTGATTGTAAGATGTTGCAAGCGTTGTAGCATTAACGGAACTACAACCACCATTAGTAGGATATACGGCAGTAAATTCAGAAAAATCATAATTTAGACCATAGTTAGAAGCAGCCACACAATTATTCATATCATACGTAACTAAATTGACTGGTTGTAAAGTGCAATTTGTCGCACAAGATGGCGGATTACTAATCGACGCAGTAAGTGTGACTCCCGAACCTCCACAAGGAAGGGTTTGGTCGCTGCCAGCATTAACTAGCATATTACAAGTAGAAGTACCACCACATCCCACAGCTTGAACTAAAGTAACTAATTTAGTTGTAGTACAAGCAGGTGAAGAGCTATCAGTAATCGTTACAGTATATGTACCAGCAGCGAGATTAGAAGCTGTAGCACCACTCACACCATTACTCCAAGCATAAGTATAAGGAGCTGTACCTCCGCTACCAGTTGCGGTAGCAGAACCAAATGGTGAAGCACAGGTAGGTTGTGTAATACTGGTTGATGCGTTTAAACTAGAACAGCAAGAACCAACATTTACAATAACTTGATCAGTAACAGTACAACCATCACAACCAGTTGCTGTAACTGTATAAGTTGAATTGATAGAAGGATTAACATTAATGGATTGAGTAGTAGCTCCAGTGGACCATACATAACTTACAGCAGAGCTGCTCTGCTGAATACAACAATCGCCATAGATTCTTATATCATCAATATCATATGCGTAAACAGTAGAGCTATTGCCAACTGGACAATATGCTAAAATTTCAAATGTATAAGTAGTATAAGATGTGGTGTAGAAATCTGGATCATTAGTAAAGTCAAAATTAGCCGTACTCCAAGACTGTGGTGTTGTAAGATTATCAGACTGATAAATCTCCACACCATTTTTGATAACACGGATACCATACTTAGTAGGGTAATTATTCACTCCTGAGCTTCCTTGCGCACCTGTATTGCTAAAAATGTAGGTTTGAGGCGCTAAATGTAGAAATGAAATACCAGTTATCGCACCAGCAGTAAATGGATCCATAGTAACATTGAATCTCAATGCATTGGCACTATTATCCGACCAAGAGCAGCTCGTAGAAGCAGGAATACATAGTGCATCTCCCACTTGTCCACCATTATCAGTCGTACAAGAGTGTGTAGTACCTCCTGTGCTAAGCGTGGAGCCTGTCACTGAGGTACATCCTGGTGAGTTAGGATAGGTTGATGTGAATTCTGAATATACCGCATGTTCACCAGCGGCTGCATAAGCATAGCAGTTATTCATATCATAACGGATCATCTCCACCGGCTGTAAAGCACATTGCGCTGAGCAGGTAGGAGCAGCTATGACGGAAGCCGTAAGGGTTGTCCCTGAGCTACCACAGGCCAGGGTTTGATCCGCCCCAGCATTAACTGCAAAACTACCACAGTTAGTAGTAGTACCACCACAACCCGAAGCTGGATTAATGGTTATGGAAAGCGTTTCAGTACAACCTGAACTATTCGTTACATTCAGTGTATAAACACCTGCAACTAGATTGTTAATTAGGTCATGTGAATAATTCACATTGTACTCGTTATTGCTCCATGTAAAGGTATAAGGAGCTCCTGTACCAGTTACAACGGCATCGATGCTCCCCAATGTGCCATTACATTGAACATCGGTTTTGTTGATGGTGACTGTGAATCCAGCACAATCCGTTTGTGCATAGACTCGTAAATCACCAAAGTAGGCTAGAATACTAACCCACATAAAGAGTGAAAATAAATGTTTTAATCTCATATTTTTACTTAAATTAATTTTTTGGCACACTATTTGACGACATCACTCATAGACGCAAGGTAATAAAATAGTATCGTCACTGCTTGTCAAGATTTTTCTTGAATCGGAGATTTTGTTTCAACGACACAAGATTTCTGAGAAACAATTGTCAAAAATATTGCCATATATATGCATTTGCAAGACAAAAGCTGTCGCATAATCGTATCATACTGATTTACAGATACTTAGACTTAGTTATTTTTTTTCAACACCATTTACTCAATCAGTTATTTTTTTTTGAAATTACAATTTTCGTTGCATTTTCTATCCAATCTGTATTAATTTTTATCACAATTTTAAAAAATTGGAATCAAATTATTTATTTACAATTATGTTGTTTTTGATACAAAATATGTACAGTATTTAGGAATTATTTAGAATTTTTGGAGAATTTCAGCCCAATTAGTCATTCTTAATAATTTGTTTTCAAAATCAAAATTTTTTATTATTTGCATTTTTTAGGAGTTGAGAATAATTTTTTTTGCAATTAAAATTAGTATCCTTGCCTTGCAGATAATATCGTTCACAAGAGCCTTTTTTGCTTACAGCCGATTATCCTCTAATAATATTCAAAGGCAATAAGGCAACCTGATTGATAGCGCGAGCATACTGCAATTTTGATTCAGTATCCTTCTTTCATGATTTCCTATTTTTTGAAACTGATCCTATAGGATCACCCCAATGTCGTTAAGTTAAGGAAATTAACAACAATTAACTATTTTTAACAGGATT
>CAYZQX010000195.1:0-7637 GCA_964480615.1 uncultured Chitinophagales bacterium
CCTATGGTTAAACAATTAAAATGCAAAGATATGAGCCCGGGCCGGAGGCATCGCCCAAATCATTTTTTGAAGGATTTATATTCATATTATTGCTATTTCAATCTAACTATTTTCAGTTGTCTAGGGTTATCCAGCTAATTGATTATATGTATGCAATATCTTATCACATTTATATAAAAATTAATGATGTACTTGCTTTGTTTTGTTATACCATAACAGCGCGAATTGTACTTGCTGTTAGCGAAGCAGGGATATGTTTCCTTTTTGGGTGAAAGGTCTTCCATCAGGTCGATTAGCTTTGAGTACATACACATATACTTCGAGTGGTTGATCAGCTCCTCTATATGTTCCATCCCACCCATAAGAACTGTCGTAGCTTTCAAATACTTTTTCACCCCATCGGTTGAATATTTTCAATATTACATTTGTTAAGCCAAAGCCTTCAATGCTATACACATCATTAATTCCGTCACCATTGGGGGTAAATGCATTAGGCAAGCCAATAGCATATTCATCATCTACATACACTTCATCGCAATATTCATCGAAGCATAAATTAGGTGATTCTGTGACTTTGAGGCATATAGTATAAGTATTCGTAAGTTCATAACTATGCAATACATTTTCAGTCATATAGCTATTGCCATCACCCATATCCCAAGTGTATGACAATAAATCAGTATTAGTGCCAGCATAAGGCAATGAATGATTAGTAAAGGCAAATTCCTCACCTACGTGCAATGTGTCTGGATATACACTGAATAAAGCTTGTGGAGAGCCTATTATAGCAATAGTAGTGGAGGTAGTAGCTGAGCCATTACAAGTATTACTGTCAATCGCTTCGAGATTAATTGTATAGCTTCCTGGTTCGGAAATATTGAGTGTTATGGATTGTTGATTCGGCAGTTCTTGAACTGGTGGATCAATAGACCAATTATAGGATTCAGCTTCATACACGGATTGAAGTTCTAATGATGTAGGTACACAGGTATTACCTGTAAGGGTGATTTCCGCTTGTACATAAGGATTATCAATGAGGGTTATTTGAGCGCTGGCAATATTCACTACTGAACAAGGTGGTGAACCTGTAACTTGCAAGCTTACATTGTAAGTTCCACCACCTGGATAGGTATGATCTTGTTCATAGGTATAGGCCCCAGTACCATCGCCATAAGACCAATAAAACACATATTGATCTTGCGGATTGGTAAATACGGATTGGTTAGTAAAACCGACTGTATAGCCTTCACATTCACCTGGTATGGCAGATTGAAATGCAGCGAGAATAGTTTCTGCGATAGCCACCACTTGCACTGTGGTATAGGCTGTATCAGCGATGTTGCAACTAAAAGGATCAGACACAATTAAACTTACAGGATAATTGCCAACCTGCGTATAGGTATGGGTAGGTTCAAAGAGGGTAGAGGTATTGCCATCGCCGAGGTCCCATAAGTATTCTGTGCCTCCAAAGCTATTGTTTTGAAAATTTACTTCAAATGGTGCACAGCCAGTAGGATCGGGTAAAATAGCGGCATCAGCGATCACTATATCAGGTTGGAAATCGATCCGCATACAGCCTAGGTTGCAGTTATTCACGATATTGACGGTGCCATTGGATTGGCTGTAAGCATTAGGAGTTGTAGGAAAACTGTTAGAACCTCCACAGCCAGCACATACCGCTTGATATATTCTCCCTTGTTTGTCGAATCGGGAGGTGCCACCATCTACATGCTCATCCACACCTATTCCCCCAAAATAACTGCCATATTCTAATTGTCCAGCATCTTTATCTAACACCATTAAGTACATGTCTTTGCCATCCGTAAACGATTGTAACGCATCTCCCGTGATAGGCAGTCCAGTGGTATTAGTGGGATAAAAACTGGAACTTAATTCACCACCCCAGCCAGATATATAGATGCGATCACAGATATCCACCATGAATGCTGTAGGGGAAAAATTCACAATATTACTAGCACCTATTACGGTACTCCATAACGAGGTGGTGATTGTGCTATTTATTTTTTGTATAAACTGATGACCATTGTTGTTAAAATACACATTCGGAGAGACGGGGTAGTTGCCAAGTGATTGGCCTATGACATATACATTGTTTTCTTCATCAATATCGCTGAAATAAACCTGATCATACTGATTCGTTCCTAGGAAAGTTCCATTGAGCATGGTATTACCACTATTGCTAATTCTCAATAGGAATCCATCAGCCTGCCCTCCATTATAACTCTGATCGATCCCTGTACCATTAAAATCAAAATTAGGACTTCCTGAGCCGCCTGCTATGTATATATCCCCATTGCTATTGAGCCTTATGCTGTAAGCGGCATCATCTTCGTATCCTCCTAAGAATGAACTGGAGAGTAGGGAAGAAAGATTGCTATTGAGCTTAATAAATACACCATCTAATGCGCCTTTGTAATTGGAGGAGAATCCATTGTTGACAGGGAAATTGGAAGAGTAGGTACAAGAAGCGATGTATATATTATCATTGTCATCCACCATAACTTCGCCGCGTGCATGATCGCCGTAATTAAATTCTAATGAACTCATCTCCGTCGTATTCAATCCATCATTGCGGTTGCCACCTATGTAGGTTGAAGCAATAAGTGCCGTTCCATTTTCATTGAGTATGGATGCAAATAGATCACTGCCTTCAAATTTTACTACATTCGTTACTGTTATAGTATCGCCTCCATTGAAGTTGGAATCGTATGCAGATGATGAGGTTGGGAAATTGCTTGATCCCGTAGTGCCAAAAATAACCAGTTGATTATTGCTATTCACAATTAAACTATGTGGCAAGTCACTGTCATTACCACCTAAGTATGTGGCATATAATAGGGCTGACCCATCGGGTGAAAATTTGCTTATCGTGATATCACATTTTCCGCCAAAGCTAGCATCAAATACCCCAATACTAGTTGGATATCCGATGTCAAAGCTGATACCTGCGCCATAGAAATTTTCATCATTATCGTATGTAGCAGTATAGCCCCAATTATCTGCGCTACTGCCAGAATAGGTAGAGAAAATGAGTTCAGGGTCAATTATTAATGCTTTAGAGTGATCATACGTTTCCGTATCGAAGGAAAAAATGCCATCTTTGTATTTGTATTTTGTGGGTATTATTTTTGGCTTACTAGGAATATTTTGATAAGTATAGGGGCAATCATCAATGATCTCCCCAAAGATTGTAAAGATGGTAATCTTATTGTCTTTTAATAGGATATCATCATTGCCTATGTATTTCCATTTAATGAGTTTTGCATCTGCCTTTGGGGCCACGATAAATTCATATTTGATCTTGCCCTCCTTATTATTAATTATTAGGTCAATGCCCTTGTATAAGTTTTCATACTTTATGTAGGTATAGGAATGGACTAATGAAGCGTATGATAGGGTATCACCTCTTAGATAATTGTAATAATAAGGCGATTGATTATACCCTATGATTTTTACATCAGGGGATTGGTTTATAAATTCTAATTTAAAAGCTTGAGCTAAATGATAGAGATCTGTATCATCTTGTGTGTTATGACCTGGCTGAAATGCTTTTTGATAAAATAGGACGCCATCCTTTTCAAAAAATAATTTTCCTCTGCTTATATTCGTCTCAAAAAAAACTTGGTCAGGGTTTTGACCTTTGTTTTCTACAAAAGGAAATTCATGCCCAATGATGGAAAGGATAGGAAGCAAAAAAATAAATAGGTAAAGGACTAATCTAACCATAGCTAATTGACACATAGGAAATTAAGATACGCTCTGCTTTATATCGAGATCGTTCTCTGTGTGAAACGAAATTATTTGCGATTTAGATCCTTATCAGAATGTTATTTATGATATTTTTGCGGAAATTTAAAATCTTGAAAAAAACAGTACTAATTATAAACAAAAAGACCACCACAAAATTGTGGTGGTCTTTAGCAGCCCGTAGGGGAATCGAACCCCTGTTACCAGAATGAAAATCTGATGTCCTAACCCCTAGACGAACGGGCCATTCTTCAAAAGCGGGGCAAAGATAGGTAGATTTTTATATCTGCAAAATTTTTTTTTAATTTTTTTTTGTTTGGGACAAAATTTCCCAGTTTTAAGGTAAAAATATCAATATGATAAGAGTTGCAATCAATGGATTTGGCAGGATAGGCCGTTTAACTACCCGTAGATTAATGATGAACAAGGAGGTAAGTATCGTCGCGATAAATGATTTGACCGACAATCCTACCCTCGCTCATCTGTTTAAATATGACACTGCTTATGGAAAATTTGACGGACATATAGCGGCATCGGAGGACTATTTAGAAATCAACGATCAAAAAATTAAGGCATTTGCCACTAAAGATCCGAGTACCTTGCCTTGGAAAGATCTTGGTGTGGATGTGGTAATCGAATCAACTGGTGTATTTACATCGACCGAACACTGTATGACCCATATTCAGGCAGGTGCTAGGAAGGTGGCATTGTCAGCACCCGCTAAGGGACCTATGAAAACCATTGTTATAGGGGTAAATGAAAATACGCTTACCACCAGCGATATGATCGTTTCAAACGCCTCCTGTACCACTAATTGTCTTGCTCCAATGGTCAAAGTGCTCGATGATGCCTATGGAATTGCCGAAGGATTTATGACTACCGTTCACGCATTTACGCAAGATCAAAAAATTCAGGACTCCCCACATCGCGACTTGCGAAGAGCTAGGGCTGCGTCTTATAACATCATCCCTACTACCACAGGTGCTGCCGAAGCAGTAGCATTAGTTATGCCTCACCTCAAAGGCAAGCTCACTGGCTCCGCACTCCGTGTGCCTGTAATAACTGGATCACTTACAGAGTTTACCTGCTTGCTGAATAAGCCTACTAACGTTACCGCGATCAATGAACTATTTAAGCAGCAATCGGAAACAGCGATGAAAGGAATACTTGAATACAGTACCGATCCCCTCGTGAGTTCTGATATTATCGGCAATTCTTATTCTTGTATTTTTGATTCAGAATGTACGAAACAGCTTGGTGCTATGTATCGAATACTTGGATGGTATGACAATGAATATGGTTATTCTTCTCGATTAGCCAATCTGGTGAGCATACTCGGAAAGCTTTAGGGGATTACTTGGGCTATGATTTTTTTTTGAATTAGGAGATGCTCTGTAGCAACCCATTCAATGAATAGGTATGTGATACACTTAGTAGTGATGGATATAAAATGGTGCTCGCCCACACGGATGGCGATGTCTAATTTACTATAGTTTAGAAGTATGGAAACTTTTTCCATCATTCTATTAAAGCACGAGTTTTTATCAACTCGTGCTTTTTTTATAAGTGAGCTTGCTTGTAATCATAAGTGGTCGAATCAGGTATGCTTGTTAAATACTAGTGATGATAACCACTGAACAGCGAAAGGGTATTGCAAGGATAACAAATAGAATATCCTTAATGTCATTATTATTTCCTTAATTTGCAGTGAAAAAATTTGTTGGATATGGCAAGGATGGATGATATTAATTTTATAGCGAAGAAGGCATTGATAAGGGTTGATTTTAATGTGCCATTAGATGACGCGTATAACGTTACGGATGATACTCGTATCCGTGCGGCTATTCCTACTATTAAAAAAATATTAAGCGATGGTGGTGCGGTTATATTGATGTCGCACTTAGGGCGTCCCAAAGGGGGTCCAGAGCCTAAATATTCGCTCAAGCACACCATACCCACTATAGAAAAACTGCTTGGGCAATCTATAAGTTTTCATGCCGACTCCAGAGGGGAATCTACTGCCCATGCGGTACAAGATTTGGCTTATGGAGAAGTATTGTTGTTGGAAAATTTGAGATTTTACAAGGAAGAGGAAAAAGGCGATCAAGAGATGGCACGTGAGTTAGCCAGCTTAGGGGCTGATTTCTATATTAATGATGCATTTGGCACAGCCCATCGTGCGCACGCATCGACTGCATTAATCGCTGATTATTTTCCTGCTGAACAACGACTGTTTGGCTATCTGATGGAGGCTGAGGTCAGCAATGCTACTAAGGTTCTGCACGAGGCTAAAAAACCATTTGTAGCTATCTTAGGAGGTGCTAAGGTATCGGATAAGTTATTGCTCATCGAAAATTTATTGTTGAAAGCGGATCAGATCATTGTAGGTGGCGGTATGGCTTACACTTTTTTTAAAGCGCAAGGAGGCAGCATCGGCAAGTCCCTTGTGGAGGAAGATAGACTTGAACTAGCACTGAGCTTGATTGCAAAGGCTAAGGAACGCGGTGTAGAACTTGTATTGCCGATCGACAGTGTGATTGCCGACGAATTTAGTCCCAATGCCCATGTACAGTTATGCAACAATGAGGTGATCCCCGATGGATGGATGGGTTTGGATATAGGCCCGCAGGCTATTAGTCAATTCACCAAAATCATTCACAATGCGAAAACAATTTTGTGGAATGGACCTATGGGTGTTTTTGAAATGGAAAAGTTTGAAAATGGTACCAAACAAATTGCAGTAGCCATAGGATATGCCACAACACAAGGCGCATTTTCCTTAGTAGGTGGCGGTGATTCAGTGTCGGCAGTTAATCAATTTGGCTTAGCAAATGAGATGTCTTATATATCAACTGGCGGCGGTGCGATGCTCGAATTTTTTGAAGGAAAAAAACTGCCTGGCATTCAGAGTATACTCGGTGACTAATTAACGAGAACCAGGAATGATTTCTAGTCTTATGTTTGATACATAAAGGAAAGAATAGTGTAGCCGAATTACAACTTAATGCTTGACTAAAAATCTTTAATACATGATCATCCAATGCATCTGTATTCTATTTAAAAGATGATATTGGGGGATGCCTGCCCCTCCACAAGTTCCGGTGCAGGCCCGCGCTTTCTGCTACTATCTTTTAGGAGGCTAGCAGCCTTCGATCTATGAAAATAGGCTAGTAACAATCAATAGCACTGCCACACGCACAAGTCAAATACATGAGCCTCCTAAAAGGATATCCGCGACAATCGCTATCCCGTTTTATGAGCTCTTACATTTTTAGAACTAGTGCTAAGTAGCGTGTCCCCACGCAACTTCGAAGCCAGTGCTAAGTTGCGTGTCGGCACGCAACCTCGAAGCCGGTGTTAAGTAGCGTGTCCTCACCCAACCTCGAAGCCGGTGCTAAGTTGCGTGTCCTCACGCAACTTCGAAGCCAAGCCAATTAGCCTGACTCATAATATTCAATAAATTTAGTAATCATAAAAGTCTATTGCTTAGCCAGCGCTAAGAATAATTAGTTCACTCATAAAACATAACTAAAGTGCGAATGAACTTGTCTAATATGCTTTTTTCAATATAGTTTCTTGTATAGCGTAGGTAAATAAAAATATCAATTCCACGCTTTGAGTCAATCTTTGCATCCAGTTGTTATTAAGATTATTCCGCGTCTAATTTGGGCTTGCTCATTAACTCCGAAATCTTTTATGATATTGGATTATTGAAAATGCAAGTGCAATGGATATTCACACAAATTTATGGGTTTCTGTAAAAAAGCCTGCATCATAAATATAAAATGTAATATCATATACATTGCTCCATCAGGTTGTATTCGCGATAGGGATATGAAGGGTTTAGTATTCTAAGCTGGGATGGCTGT
>CAYZQX010000196.1:0-7632 GCA_964480615.1 uncultured Chitinophagales bacterium
AAATTCAGTAGCTTAAACTTGATACGCAATATGTACCATCTTAGGGGGATACATTACAGCTGTAATTTTTAGAGCCAGCTTTCTAAAGGTTGTTTTGGCAATCAATATAGCAAAATTTACCCTTGAAAAATATACTACGCATCATTTGATAGATAGCGTGTAAAAATTATGAAATATAATGGTAATTGTTGCTAGAAAAACAAAGTACCAAAGTTTCTTTATTTTATTAATCGTAAAACTTAGTTTCATTTTGATAGTATAGTTTTTTAGGTTAATGTTTATAATTGTATTCGCGATAGGGATAGTAAGGGTTTGTGCTGGGCTGGCAGGCTATTGGCAGCTATTTTTTTTATTGAGGTGATAGCCTGCCAGCCCAGCACCGGAGCGTAAGCGTAGCCCTGTATAGCCCGGGCCGGAGGCATCGCCATGATCGCAGTTCATTAGATCCAGATCAAGAAATTTTTTTATCCTAAGAGATGTATTATCTATTCTTTTGTTTTGATGCTATGGCGCAGAAGTTTATTGTAGATTACATCTTAACGCACTAATAAATTGCAGCATAAGAAATTTTACAACCCTGTTTTAATTATTTAGCTGTTCTTGCATCCATAGCGTGGTCCTTGGTTCAATTGTCGCTTACCACTTAAACATCCATTGAATTTTAAATTCAGTGATATGTGATTTTTTGATCAGCGCATTACCTGTATAGATACTGGAGAAGGATTGATCGCCTATGAATACTTGCTTGGCATCTCGAAATTCCGTTCTCGCTAATCGGAGGCTCAGGTCACCCCAGCGCATTATCTTAAAACGGGTCATGATAAAATAGCGAATACCACGCCCTTGAAATGCGGGGATGCTGAAAGAATACAACACATCATTTTCAAAAGCATATATACGCGAATTATAGCTATCAGTATCGAATAAGGCTACGCGTCCTGAGATGGAGTAGGGCTTGCCTAGTGGCTTGTATTGAATGTCTTGATACAAGATATAACCGTTCTCTCTGGGGCGGTTAGCCTCATTGAATCGCACGAATTCAACCCTATTTCTCAATATCAATTCTTTGTTGATTTTTGACTGTACTTGTATTCTAAAATTTTGTTGTTGACGTTCGATCACTTGATCGATCACATCGGTACTAGCCGATAGATTTTGTTCTTTGTTTTTATTCCTGTAGCGGGCATATATCTCTATATTTCTATTGGGCTTATAGGTGAGTTGTACCAGTTGATCGCCACCACGGCTTGGTGCATCGGCGGTGAACCGCAGCCAGTTAAAACGGAACATATCCATATAGGCAGCTAATTTCCATTTTTTAATCGGTGTAATCACTGTGCCTATATACAATCCTTCTTCATTTTGTGGCTTAGTAGCCTCACCAAAAGGCAGCCCAAAAAATGTTTGAAAATCTTTTTGGTAATAGCGATGTAGGATGGACATTTCCACGGTGGGATGGATGGCCATCATCATGCCATTGAGCGTGCCTAATCCACCATTGTTGCTCATCCCTGTTTCTCCAAAAAAGTGCATATTGCGGTACAGGTATCGGTAGTCCACACTTAAGTTAAACAGTTGGTCACTGTCGAATTGATATTGGTTATAAGCATACTGTGCTCTCGCAAGTGGTAGCCCAAATTTGTGATACACCCCATTAATACCCATCGCGAAATTGCGGCTGCTGTATTTCAAGTTAGCACCAGTGATCAGTGCGGATAGTTTTTGTTTTTTGCTCACCTCCGTATTGGTACGGTGATACCCATCCATCGGCAAGGAAGTTTGGTACTGATCTACATCAATATTCTCACTGCCTTCTTCATCGGAGGGCTCAAGGTCACTAGGATCTATTGGCTCACCTAGTGAGTCAACTGCGGTGATGGTGGCATCCATATTTCTATAGGAGGCAAATAGCGTTGTTTCCCATTTTTTCTTTTCCAGCGTAACAGCTGCCCCTCTCAGGAATGCATACTCATTGACCGATGTATAGGGTTTCAGTGCGACGGCGTTCCGCTTTATATTCACTGCATCGGCTGACTTGCCAAATCCCAGACCTGTCCATAAGATCAATCCCTGTCCGAAGTTAGCGGTAAAATCACCTAGGGCTATGTTTTTAAATGGACCAATATCGCGCATAAAAAAATGGGCTGAATAAAAATCGAATCCATTTTTCTGAGAGCCCTTAAAAAACTCTTCTCCAGCATCTTTTTCACCAGTGATACCATAACTCACCTTATTGCCATTGGTGTAGCGAAAACGGCTGTATATGCGCCAGGGAGAGCCTAAATAGTTGGGTGCTAGACTGCCATCGGATTGGATCTTTGGAATATAACCAGCCTGATCTTCTAACACCCGCTGAAACCTCGTAAACCAATAATATTTTCCACCAAAAAGCAATTCTTTAGGAGTGGCCTGAAAGTCGTCCAGTTCACCAGACACGCGTACAAATGGCAATATGCGGTAGATGGTTGCGAGATCAAATTCAGGGACGGATTGTATTTCATATATATTGATCAGCTCGCCTACTGTCAGGCGATATTCCATGAGTGCCTGAATTTGACCCAGTGTGAGCAAGCGAAAATCATAGAGCGTTTCAAAATTTGCTTTATTGAGATCCAGCGGCTCTAATAGCAAGATCTTGTACATGTCATAAAACTCTTCATAATCCACATCATAATCGGAGTTTTCTGAAAGGAATTCGATGGCATCTAAAATCTGGGATTCAGCCTCAGGCGGTAGGTCCTGGGATTGGCCTAACAAGTTGTTGTAGCACAAGAGAGTGCTGCCTATAAAGAGTGCTAATAAAAAGCTCAATCGCTGCATAATGCGGATCATTTGGAGTGAAGTGGAAGGATGGGATACATACCCTAAGTTCAGTCTGTTGCTATCGCTCATAACAATGGGTTGTTAAGATTAATTTAGTGAGCGGTAGGGTTCACCACTTCAGTATTTTTTGCTTTGCCTTTATAGGTAAATGAAAGGTAGGGCGAGTAGCCTAAATCAGGATGAAAGGAACCCGCTATATCTACATCAATTGTCTTGAGTACTAGTCCTATACCTGCGCTGAACAAATTGGGATTGCTGGAATAGCCCGCTCTCAGTGCAAATTTTTCGATAGGCTTATATTCTATACCCGTCTTAATAATGGTTTTAAAATCAATGTTTTTTTCAAACTCAGCATACACACCTGCCTTATCCGATGGTTTATAACTCAGTCCAAATCGTATAATGGTAGGCCAGTAATCAATATCATTCTCACTCATTTTTTGGCGCAGGGGATTATATACGTGTGCAGCGGCATTAATCTTATCAGTGATGGCGTAGTTGAAGCCGAGGTCAAAGCTGAAAAGTGTAGCACTGCCAAATTCAGCAGTTGAAAGCTGGTGAAAATTTAAGGCGATGCCTGCGCTTAGTCCTTCAAAAAAATTGCGCGCATAGGCCAGTCTTCCTTCTTTTTCATTGAGAAACTCTCCACCTAAATAATACATACCTACCCCAAAATTCCCTGACTTAGTAGGAATACCTATGGCGAGATTATAGAGGGATAGATCGGTGATTAAAAAACGATTTTGTGCTGCTAGTCCTATACCTATATGCTGGAGACCCATCAGGCCTGCGGGATTAGAAAATACAGAATACACATCGCGATGCATAACCGATGCTGACCCCAATCCTGCTGCTCTTCCTCCTGGATTCAAATAATCATTGCCAGCGGATAATACAGCGGTAATAAGTAATAAAATACCGTAAAAAATATTTCTCATAATCATTATTGCGACCTAAATATAGGAATAAGTTTACAAGATGTAAATTTGTGTCGAAATATTATAATAAAATGAGTGATAAAATACAGGCATATAGATTACAGCACAAGGAGCGATTCCTTGCTGAGTTAATCGAATGGTTGCGCATACCATCAGTGAGTGCCGATTCTAAGTACCAAGGCGATGTGCGCCGTGCCGCTGAATTTATAGCTGATAAGTTTCGTGTGGCAGGAGCTGATCGTGTGGAGATACTAGAAACAGGGGGACATCCAGCAGTATATGCGCAAAAGATTGTGGATCCATCTTTTAAAACAATATTGGTATATGGCCATTACGATGTGCAGCCACCTGATCCATTAGATCTTTGGCATTCACCTCCTTTTGAACCGGTGGTCAAGGATGATAAATTATATGCTCGTGGTGCTTGCGATGATAAAGGGCAAGTGTATATGCACGTCAAGGCATTTGAAACCATGGTTGCTAATGAGGCATTGCATTGCAATGTGAAATATATTATCGAGGGAGAGGAAGAAGTGGGATCGGCGAATCTCGACCGCTTTGTATATGCCCATAAAGAGCTTCTGGCTTGCGATGTAGTATTGA
This sequence comes from uncultured Chitinophagales bacterium, assembly GCA_964480615.1. GTDB lineage: Bacteria > Bacteroidota > Bacteroidia > Chitinophagales > UBA2359 > CAYZQX01. Next base: position 4,365 of record CAYZQX010000196.1, read on the forward strand.
TATCCGATACAGCCATCATTAGTATGGATTGCCCATCTATCAATGTGGGCTTGCGTGGATTGAGCTATATGGAAGTAGAAGTTACAGGTCCTAAATTAGACTTGCACAGCGGCGTATTTGGTGGAGCCATTGCTAACCCTGCTAACACATTGTGTAAGATGATTGCTTCGCTTACGAATGAGCAAGGTGTCATCACTATACCAGGATTTTATGAAGATGTTGCAGTGGTCAGCCAAGCAGAGAGAGCAGCGATGAACCAAGCACCATTTGACCTCGATGAATACAAAAAGTATTTGGATATCGCTGATGTACAGGGAGAAACAGGCTATACCACATTAGAGCGCACCACCATAAGACCTACATTAGATGTGAATGGTATGTGGAGCGGCTATACCGGTGAAGGAGCTAAGACAGTGTTGCCCTCTAAAGCTTATGCGAAGATCTCTATGCGACTGGTACCTAATCAGGACCATCACAAGATAAGTGAATTATTTGCAAGGCATTTTGAGTCTATCGCGCCTGCTGGTGTGAAGGTTAAGGTTACCCCACACCACGGCGGTCCTCCTTGTGTCACTAGCTTGGAATCACCAGGCTATAAGGCAGCTTCACAGGCGATGGAAAAAGCATTTGGCAAGCAACCTATACCTTCGCGATCGGGAGGCAGTATTCCCATCGTAGCATTGCTTGAAAAAGCTCTCGATAGCGATGTAATATTAATGGGTTTTGGATTGGATACGGATGCGATACATAGTCCAAATGAAAATTTCGGGCTGGCTAATTTTTACATTGGCATCGAAACCATCATCTACTTTTTTGAGGCCTATGCCGCTCAATAGTTTAGTGGGGAATACACTTTTAACAACCTGCGAAATTTCTCATAATCTATTCGATTTGATCCGCTATTAATAGCCACATAGAAAAATATCAAGCGCATAAGTTATATGCAATGGTAATAGTTATTATCATATACATTAGGGCGAACCCCTAGTAGTTTCGCAAGCTCACTACTAGGGTCGGGCTATTCGAGGCTTCGCTATCGCTACGGTCATGCGCTGTGCGCCTGACTAAACCTCTACTATCCCTTTCGCTATTGATCTGCGATGGCCATTCAGTCATTCCCATCGCTGCAATTTTTGATAGATTCTAGAGCGGTAGGTGACTTCAATAAGTTAAAATTGCTCGATCATAAAATGGATAATAAAACAAAAAATAAAAATAAAATGTACCAATCATCAATTAATAAAATGAAAAATATTTTTATCAGTTTTTTAATTATTTTTTTAGGCGTACAGTCCTCCTGTGGCCAGTCAAAATCCGCTGCTCCAGCACCAAGCAATACGGTAGGTGTACAGTGGGAAACTACCTCCCTACAAGATGCTAAACAAAAAGCTGTATCACTCGACAAACCATTGCTGGTGGAGTTTTACAGCCCCGATTGCTCGCACTGTGCGGAGATGAACACCTTTATGAGCACCAAGCCAGCAGGTGATTTTATCAATCCCAAATACGTTCCTTATAAGGTAAACTTATCTTCACCTGAAGGAGAAGAAATAGCAAAAAAATACAGGGTTAAGGATTATCCTAAATTCTATGTATTCGATAAGTCAGGTGCTATCAAAGACATATTTTCAGCAGGGCACGACACCGCTTCGTTCAAATATTTTTACGATCGTCAAAAAAACAATACCAACACATTTGCACATCTCAAATCTCGACTCGCTGCTGGTGAAAGAATTGATACCAATACGCTCAAGGAATTTATTCGCAATCTGTGGACTACGCAAGATCCTATGGCGGCTAAAGCTATTGATTTATGGGTGGACTCTAAAAAGCCTGAAGAACTAATGATTGGCACAAGCTGGGATATCAGCCGCAAAAATTTGGATGGCATCCAAAATAAATTGGCAACTTACATGCTGCAAAACAGACAAGCCTATTATCAAAAATATGGAGAATAGGATGTGAAGAGTTTATTGCAATATTTTGCTTCTTCTGAAATCATTATGGGATTGAATAGAGGAGAAGATCGCAAGCCACAAGCAATCGCTTTCTTACAGCAGGCAGGCCTATCAGAAGCAGAGATGAATTCAGCGATGAGCTGGGCCTTAGTATTGTATTATGATGAACAAAAAAATCCTGAGAAGCTAGCGGAGAATTATGCCGATTATTTTAAGTATAAAACGCCTGTAGCAGGAATGTATTCTTATGCCATACTTAAACTGTGCAAGCTGAATCCCACTGGTCCTACCATCGCCATCGCTGAAGATTGGCTCAATAAATCCAAGGAGCTTTATGGTGCTGAAGCGGAAACCAATGGATCCTATCTATATACCAAAGCCTATGTACTATACCTCAAAAAAGATTATGCCAATGCCAATAGTATTATCAATAGTGTAATAACGGCTAATCGAAATGAAGGCAAGAAAACTGGTGAACAAGTAGAATTGCAAAAAAAGATTGCAGCAGGAATGGCTGGCAAGTAGATAGCATTCTTAACTTCCTTAAGCACTGTAGTAATACAGCGCAAGACATTGAAATGCCCTTGATAACAACTATCAAGGGCATTTCTGTTTATATATTGTAGTTATTTATTCATTTATGTAACGCATACTAGATACTGGAAACTGGATGATGGACACTAGACACTGGACACTAGACTTTAAGTAGTTTCTGCCACTAACATTATGGTCGAAAATCAATTAATAAACCTAGTGCAGTTATTGCAACAAGCTTCAGTGTCGTAAATCGCTTTAACAAGACACTGGACTCTGGACACTAGACTCAGGACTTAATTCAGTAACTGCATCAAGCTTCAGTGTGGTAAATCGAAATTCATTTGATAGACAATGGGATACTGAATATTAGACTTAGTGCAGTTCCTACAACTAGCTTCAGTGTCGTAAATCGTAAATCGGTAATCGTAAATCACTTTAACAAGACACTAGACTCAGGACTTAATTCAGTAACTGCATCAAGCATCAATGTTGTAAATCCAAATTTGTTTCATATAAATTCGATACTGGATATTGGAGGCTGGACTAAATTCTCTTGTGATAAAAATTCAGGATCGTAAATCCTAAATCGTAAATCCTGAATCGGCGAAAGCGATAGGGATAGGAAGGGTTTGTACTGGGGTGGCGGGTTTTCAACTGCTTGTATTTATAATAAGCCGAAAGCCCGCCACCCCAGTACCGTAGCGTCAGCAAATCGAGCTTGCGAAGATTCTGATGGCCTTTGAAAAACTAATAAAATCAGAAAGCCCTGTATA
>CAYZQX010000197.1:0-7566 GCA_964480615.1 uncultured Chitinophagales bacterium
CTGTATAAGAGAAGACTTTACAAATTTATAATGCAAGCTTTTTTGCTAATAATCAGAAATTATGGTGCATTTCCTTAGCACTTGTATGTACCATAATCGTTTAGGATAAAAGATATTGCAGTTATTGAGCAAGCCCTATGTAAGGCTTTACATTTTACGGACCAATTTTATTCTTTCATTTATCAACAAGTAATTAGTAGCCTCTTAGGAGCTATTCAAAGTAATACCTATGGTGATTACGATGTTGTTACAAAGAAGCTCTTTGGCTGGCCAATAACGAAGTGTACTTTCTTTGAAATCGAAAGCCCAGCTTAATGTCAGGGATGTTAGTAGCTATGCTATGTTTGAGCAAATATGCTTCAACTATGTTGGCCCAGAACCTTGTTTTGTGCTTTATGCGTTTCCATTACAGCAATTGGCTTATTGCAGATTGAATACAATTTTTTTTATTCTTAAAAGATTGAAAGCCCTTGTCCATTTTAAGTTGGGATTCATAATTGGTTCTCTAATTTGAGTTATATTTGCGGCTTAATATAATTAATACGTTTGAGCAAGGCAACAAAATACAACAATAGTATTCTATTGAGAAAGGTGATGACTTTTGTAAAGCCTTACCAAACTACACTAATTATTACCATTCTCCTGAGCTTAGCCATTGCCGTTCTCGCACCTTTAAAGCCCCATTTCACACAGATCATTGTAGATCAAAAAGTACTAGGAACTAGTGAAACATCATTGCGCTATTTTATCAGCATTTTTTTAGTCATTTTGTTTAGCGAAGTGATATGTCGTTATTTGTTTTTAGTAACTACAGCTTTACTCGGACAAAACGTTATTCGAGATTTGAGGAATCGCGTATTCAAACATTTATTACATACCAAGCTGCGCTATTTTGATATTACACCCATCGGTAGTTCTGTAACTAGAACGATTAGCGATGTAGAATCAGTCAATGAATTATTTTCACAGGGAATTATAGCGATATTCTCTGACATACTTACTATTGCGATCGTATTGGGCATGATGTTGATGAAGGATGTGGAATTGACCTTGATTAGCCTTATTACGTTTCCATTTTTTATATATGCTACTTATCTTTTTAAGGAAGGGGTTAACAAGTCTTACCAAGCAGTTAGGGAACAGGTAGCTAAGATGAATGCATACTTACAAGAGCGAATTAGTGGTATGTCGATCGTACAGATATTTTCAGCAGAAGAAAGAGAATTTGAAAAGTTTAAAAAGATAAATGAGGATCATGAACGAGCCAATATGGATTCGATTTATTATTACTCTATCTTTTTCCCTGTAGTAGAGATCTTACAGGCCGCTGCCTTAGGATTGGTGGTGTGGTATGGCGCATATCAAGTAGTAGGCAGTCAGGTATCCTTAGGTGTGGTAATGGCATTCATTATGTACTTGGAAATGTTGTACCGTCCTATGCGTGTATTAGCAGATAAGTTTAATACTATGCAAATGGGTTTTGTAGCCTCTGAGCGATTATTTACCTTGCTAGAAAAGGACGAGTCAATCCCTAATAATGGTCAGCTAAAAGACATTCACATAGATGGTAAAATTGATTTCAAAAATGTAGTCTTTAGTTATGATGGAAAGGAAGATATTCTAAAGGATATTTCCTTTAATTTAGGATCAGGAGAGACTCTTGCCTTAGTAGGAGCAACTGGTGCTGGTAAATCATCGGTGATTAATATTATAAACCGTTTTTATGATATTCAAGTTGGAGAAATATTAATTGATGATCATCCTATTAAGGATTTTGAGTTGGCTTTTTTGAGAAGACAAATAGGCTTGGTCCTACAGGATGTATTTTTATTCAGCGGCACCATACTTGAAAACATTACATTGAGAGATTCATCTATCCCTTACGAAAAAGTGGTGGCTGCAGCTAAGCTCACAGGAGCGCACGAATTCATAGAGAAAATGCCCGATGGTTATAATTACATCGTACGTGAAAGAGGGGCTACACTTAGTACAGGTCAAAAACAGATTATCGCATTTGTAAGGGCATTAGTCTTTGATCCCAGAATATTAATATTAGATGAAGCAACTTCTAATATAGACTCGGAGTCTGAAGAGCTTATTCAATATGCTATTACACAGCTTGTAAAAGGACGGACTTCAATCGTTATCGCTCATCGCCTGAGTACCATCCAACAAGCAGATCAAATTATAGTTATGGATAGTGGAAAAATTTTAGAACAAGGAAGCCCTAATGAACTCTTGGTTGCTAATGGCAAGTATCGCCAGCTGTATGACTTACAGTTCAACCAAAAAGAACGTACTCCACTTTTAAATTAAAAAAATTATCTTGCAGTCCATTTTTTATGACCATATTGGACAAGCATTGGATAGCGATCATTAACCCACATTCAGGAGGTGGCAAGGGCAAGCGCAATTGGCTCAAGGCCGAAGCAGTACTCAAGTCCCAAAAGATAGCATATACAGCCTATTACACGGAAAGACCCAATCACATAGAGGAGATTATTCAGTGTCGAATTATTGACGGGTTCAGAAATTTTTTGATAGTAGGTGGGGATGGCTCATTGCACGAGGCTATTAATGGGATATGTATTCAAGATATCGTACCATCACAGGAAATTACCTTAGGTATAATACCTTCGGGGACGGGTAATGACTGGGCAAAGACCCATAATATTCCCGATGATCCCGCTAAGGCCGCCACATTATTGACAACAAGAGCACCTCATTACTTGGACTTAGGACGATTGCAGTATATGTATAATGATCAAGAACATGAGCGCTTTTTTATCAATGTGGCTGGTATGGGATTCGATGCGCATGTGGCTGAGCATTACCTCTCTCAAACAAAGTCTATGGGCAAGCTATCTTATATGTCGGCTGTGCTGAGAGGGTTATGGACCTATCACAATGAAAATATCAAAGTTTTCAGTGAAGAATTTGAGACGAATGATCGGGTGTTTATTTTTGCTGTGGCACTCAATAAATATTTTGGAGGAGGTATGATGATCGCACCTGATGCCCTGCCTGATGACGGCCTCTTTAACATCACACTGGTAGGCAATATTACCAAATTGGAAGTGGTGGCTCAACTTAAAAATCTATTCGATGGCAGCTTTACCAAGCACCCTCTCGTAAAACAAATGGTTACTGATCGCATTGTTATAGAATCAGAAAAACCACTCTTTATACAAGCCGATGGTGAGTTGCTCGGGCATACGCCTGTACAAATAAGCTCTAATCCCAGTGCGATTAAAGTTATTTCTAATTACTGGAAGGATTAAGCCATAGCCTCTTAAAATTATCAGTGTTTTGGGCAGTAGATTATTATAACTTATAATGATAAATTGTCTTCGTTATAGGTTTATAGCACGAAAGTTTTTTAATGTCATAGCATTGATTATACCAACATGGTGCTTGGTAATAAAGATTGTATTATTGATTTAATTAAGTGCTGTATTATGCGATAGGGATAGAAGCGACACCCCGCAGCGAATTTAAGAGCGAGGAGTATAGCGGATAGCCCGGGCCTGTAAGGCATCGCCATTGTGAATATTTTTTTTGAGCTATTGAAAACCATTAGTTAAAAACATTTTATGCATAACTAATGACTGAGAATTTTGGAAATTAATCTAAATAGACTGCTTCTTTGCCATCGATAAACTCTACGACCACATTTTCTTGCCAGCTCGTACTTAGGGCAAGGCCTACATAATCAGGTGAAATAGGAAACAATTTATGTTGACGGTCAACCAGTACCGCTATTTGAATTTTTTTAGGAAAATGTTCGAGTATGGGTTGAATAGCATAGAGCATTACACGGCCAGTATTTGCTACATCATCCACAAATATGATGGTTTTATCTCTAAAATTTTCAATGGGTGGATCGAATACTATTTGATTGGTAAGGAGGGTGTGCTTATCAATATTTAAGCTATGAATATTGATGGTAATGCTACAAATGTTTTGAAGTTGCCTCATTAATTTTTGAGCAAGAATAAGACCTCGATTTTTAATACCAATAAGCACTATTTCTTCTTGATCATAGTTTTGCTCATGGATCTCGTAGGCTATTCTTTCTATTTTGGTATTGATTTCAGCTGAGTTGAGGATTAATGTGCGATCCTTATCAATAATGTTCATGGCAACGAATTTGTAAAATTGAGGTAAAATGCTTTACTTTGTGCAAAATTCGCAAAAATTATTGGATCACCCATTATGCATTGGATACAACCCATAATATTTATCCTATTATTATCGATTCTCGCTTACTTCTCCGTAGGTAGGTATAAGCAGATATGGAATAATATAAAAAGAGGCAAGGAAGTAGGGCCTGTTGATGATAAGCCACAGCGCTGGAAAAACATGTTGCTCATCGCCTTGGGACAAAAGAAAATGTTTAAGAATGTCATTCCAGCGGTCTTACATCTATTCATTTACACAGCTTTCTTAATTACACAAATAGAGCTTATTGAAATAATAATTGATGGGATTACTGGCAATCACCGTTTATTTGCGCCCTTCCTCGGTGGGTTCTACACTTTTATTATCAGCTTTATTGAAGTGTTATCGGCTTTAGCGCTGATTGCTACGATTGCTTTTTTTGCAAGAAGGAATATCCTGAAGGTCGCGAGGTTTCAAAAACCAGAATTAAAAGGATGGCCATTTAAAGATGCCAATCTCATTCTATTAGGTGAGCTATTACTGGTCATAGGAATTTTTACAATGAATGGAGCCGATATTGTACTCCAAAAGTTAGATCCAGCCCATTACCATCCCACTGGCAATTTTGCGATCAGCAGTGTGCTAGGCCCCGCTTTGTTTGGCGCTCTTGATAAGAGTACATTGATGTTTCTTGAGCGTTTTGGTTGGTGGCTGCATTGCCTAATTGTGTTTGGGTTTATCGCGTATTTACCTTTTTCTAAGCATCTACATATTTTCTTAGCTTTCCCCAATACTTTTTTTGCTAGTCTGAAACCCAAGGGCGAAATGATGAATATGCCAGCAATTCAGCGTGAAGTGGAGATGATGATCGACCCTTCAAAAGCTAGTACTACGGCTCCTCCAGCTCCTTTGCGATTTGGGGCTAAGGATATTGAAGATCTCACGCAGGTGCAGCTATTATCGGCCTATAGCTGTACGGAATGTGGTCGCTGTACTGCCGCCTGTCCTGCAAATCAAACTGGTAAGTTATTGTCCCCTCGAAAAGTAATGATGGATGTGCGCGATCGTATGGAAGAATTAAGCACTTTTGAAAAGATGAATGGAGCTGAAACAAAGGATGATCGCTCCTTACTGGACTATATATCGAGGGCTGAATTGATGGCTTGTACCACCTGTAATGCATGTGCCGAAGCTTGCCCTATCAATATTAATCCCATGGGCATTATCATAGATCTCAGAAGGTATTATATACTCGATGAAGCAAAATCGCCTGAAGAATGGAATATGATGTTTAGCAATATAGAAAACAATGGAGCACCATGGAAATTCTCTGCTATGGATCGGGCTAACTGGTCATTGCAAGATGCTTAATTAGGCATTAAGAATAAGTCGATGCTCACGCAGCATAGTTTGAACATCGTTTCTACCTTGGCATTCATAATATTTCGCTTTATTGATTATGCTGTTTGTAATCGATCAATATTCGCTAAGCCATTAAATGTGCAATGCAAATGTAGATAGCCGTGTTTTTTTTATAAGGAAAATAATATTCAATAATAGCAATAAAAATAAGTTAACGAAAATGTCATTAAATGTACCCATATTAGCTGATATGATCGCTTCAGGGCAATCACCCGATATATTGTTCTGGGTTGGTTGTGCAGGTAGTTTTGACCAAAGTGCTCAGTCCGTTACCAAGGCATTTGCATTAATCCTCAATAGGGTAGGAGTTTCCTTTGCCATACTCGGTCCTGAAGAAACTTGTACGGGCGATCCTGCAAGGAGAGCAGGCAATGAATTTCTATTTCAAATGCAAGCGCAAATGAATATCCAAGTACTGAATGGATATGAAATAAAAAAAATTGTTACCACTTGTCCGCATTGTTTTAATACATTGAAAAATGAATACCCCGAACTAGGTGGTCACTATGAAGTAATACACCATTCAACCTACTTACAACAGTTGATCAATGAAGGCAAGATTAAAATGAAAGAAGGAGGCAGTTTTAAAGGCAAAAAAATAACCTACCACGATTCTTGCTATTTGGGTCGTGCCAATAATATATATGAAGCACCGCGAAAAGTTTTAGAGGTATTAGATGCTACTTTAGTAGAGATGAAACGCTGTAAGACCAATGGGCTATGTTGTGGTGCAGGTGGCGCACAAATGTTTAAAGAAGATGAAAAAGGGACTCACCGAATTAATCAAGAAAGAACCAAGGATGTACAGGAGTCAGATGCCAGCATTGTGGCAGCTGCATGTCCTTTTTGTAAAACGATGTTAGTCGATGGATTAAAAGGGGTAGATAAGCAAGATGATATAATGGTGAAAGATATTGCAGAACTGATCGCTGAGTCAATGAATAATTAATAAATAATAAAAGCTATGAAGTCAATATTAGGCAACGCTTTTGATGGTTTTGATCCACAATCTAAAGTGTGGATATTCCTTTCGGATAGCGAAATTTCGGCTGGCTTACAGTCGCAAATAACCAAGGCAATACAGGCATTTCTTCATACTTGGAATGCTCATGGAACACCTTTAAAGTCCTCGGCTAAGATATTGCTCGATCACATTCTAATTATTGCTGTAGATGAGGCGATAAGCCACCCCAGCGGCTGTTCTATTGATAAACTAATGATCTTTATACAGCAGTTAGAACAAGACTTTAGCTTGACATTATTGGATCGAAATTCAGTGGCCTTTTTAAAGGAAGAAAAGTTGGAAATTGTAAAGCTTAATATCCTAAAAGTGCAATTAGCTAGTGGGCTTATTAACCCAGATTTATTGCTATTACAACTTAATCTCAATACCATATCCGAAATCGAAAAACATTTGTTCTTTCCAATGAAAGATACTTGGCTAAATCGATATATAAAGCGTGATTTGCCGCAATCTTAAGTAGCTAATTTTTATCGTTTAGTAACATTGTTGCTATATTATTGTAATGTTATAACATTGCTTGTCATCATTATTTATTGCAGCTTTAATCTAGAGTAATAATCTGCCATTTTATAATGCAACTTTAACTTAAATAACACTTATGTTTGGCTTGTAATAAGAACATTATTGTGCAATGAGTTGGTAGGTAATAAGCGATTGATAATTGTTAAAGATTGGTTCTTTGATAGGCGATTTTATTTCTCTATTTTTATGGTAATAAACTATAAAAGAAATGATCTAAAATAAATGATATTAACAATTATGGCGATGCCTCCGGCCCGGGCTTTACGCTACTATCTTTTAGGAGGCAAATTGCTTTTATAAACAAACAATACATCACTGTATAAATCCTTGTAAATTGACCTAGCTCTTACATTCTAGTTGCCTCCTAAAAGGATATCCGCTGCAATCCCTATCGTTGTGCCACGAACAGACTAGTCTCGTTGAGATAATGAGATTGT
>CAYZQX010000198.1:0-7561 GCA_964480615.1 uncultured Chitinophagales bacterium
AAGTTTGCGATTATGGCGATGCCTGCGGCCCGGGCTCTACGCTATACTCCTCGCTACTTGCTGAATAGTTTATTTTCTATGGCAAGCAAGAATCTTCGCTATTGCTCGATTTCTGCGTCGCTGTGGGGTGTCGCTGCGATCCCTATCGCGAATACAACTTGAAAGAGCACTGGGTAAGAGAAGACATTTCATGTTTATGATGTAAGCTTTGTTACGGAAACCCAAAAATTTGTGTGAAAATTTTATGTAATTATTATGGCTATAACCTATTACAATAAAAGATTTTTGAGTTATTTAGCAAGCCATCTGTATATAACAACTACTGTCCATAACAACACAACTTTCCTAAGATATCTTTGTTGATAGTCAGTGAATAAGTCTAAACCATTCCGTATCCCTATCGCCAACACAATCCTAATAAGCAATATTATTTAGACAATATTTCTTATGTATATTTCTAGCTTTTTTTCGGAAGCTCATAAAATTGTGTAAATTTACTTTGCACTTATATTGGATAGAACCTACTACATTAAAAGATTTCAAAGTTATTTAGCAATCCTTATGTAGGGAACATAATCTTATATTATTACTTGTTTTTGTATATTTCAATAAGAAACATTTAAGTTGTATTAGTCCTTAATAAAGGACTGTACATATAGTATAGTTCTGCTTTTTGTGTAGAATACTTTTAGGTAGAGTTTCTTCGTTAGTTTGTAGATTCCTTATATTTAGATACTACTAAGGTTATGCCTGAATTTTTTTTGGATTTATTAATTCTTCATTGAGTATGATTTGTTTTAGTCGTTGATTGGTGACTAATTTATTGGTAACTACATAATTGCTTCTGCGATTGCTTTGTACCTTTTTTATTATAATTTATTGTAAGGGCTAGTGACCAGTATTAGTTGACATTTCATTTGTGGCTATAATCCAATAAATCAGTCTTATTTATAGATACATTAGTGCTTTGTTTTTGTGTAAATTAGTTTATTGATAGAGCTTCGTAGTTAGGTCTATTCTAGTGTCAATTTGACTAGGTGTTAGTCCTTTTCCAAGTTATTAACTATGAATAGTACCTGTTATAGTTGCTGGTTTATTTATTGTTGTTTTTACTAAGTAGTTAGATTTATTGTTTTGTTTTTAGCCCTATGTTAATTTTATTTTTTGTGATTGTTATTGGTTTTTTAAGCCTGTTTTTTTAGTAGTGTTTCCATTTTCTTTTAACATGATACTTGTTTATATGTTCCACGTGGAACATTATATTTTATATTATTGTGGTATAAGTTGATGAATGAGCTTTTTAAATGTTATAAAATTATGTTTCTTAATATAGACTGTTTAGTTAATTCAAGGTTATTCTAATTTTAAGGAGATGTTAGTTTTATAGTTTGATCATTAACCCCGTGTATTATTGTTTATTGATGATCCCTTATAGAACCTGTCTTTTCTAGCTTTTACATGATTTTTGCTAGCCATAGTAGGGATATTTTTATTAGCTAGTTTTGCATTGGTTCATTCTTTTTATTTGAAAATCCTTTTTACTTTACTCTCTGCCATTGGCGTTACTGGTTTGTGCTGTTTCGATTTTTAGGACCTAGCCCATAAATAGCTAATTACTGTTCCTCAGAATATAGAAAAACTGTAAAGGTTTTAGGGGGATTGCTCTATTCTGACATTTGGTTTTTTATTGTAGAGTTAATTGCTGTATTTGTTTTGTTTAGTTTTTCTTTTTCATAAGCAATTAATACCTCCATGTATTTGTTAATATAAGTATTACAACTTATTTTTAGTGTATTCCCTGTTTTGTTTTGATAAATTGGTTGTTAGTTGGGATCCAAAACCAACACTTATATTGCTTTTTTATTAGGTAAACCTTTATAGGTCATTTAGTTTTAGCGTTTTAATACTAACTGGCAGCCTTTTATATTGATTTGTAAATCGCTTCTCCCTTGTTAAATAAAGCGATAGGGATACGGAATGGTTTAGTCTTGTTCGCTGTATCCAGTACTTGACGCAATAGATTGTACGTATTGTTTTCGATTAATAGCTAATATAGGGTTAGGAGGTAAGGGATACAGCGAACAAGACCGAAACGCAGTGTAGCCTGGAGTAGCCCGGGCCGGAGGCATCGCCCAGATGGAATAAGTTTGTTTATAATATTTAAGTAGTTAGGATAGTCAAAGCTTGTATTGTTTTTATAATGGATTCGTTTGTGCGTTACAATGGTTGGCTATTTTTTGGTTTATTGTTACTCAGTATTGTCTTTGTTCCACGTGGAACAGTATTATGCTAACTAATAACTAGCTTTGTTACCTTATTAAAGAATATGTTTAAGGAATATGATGTAATAGTAGTAGGAGCAGGACACGCAGGATGTGAAGCTGCTGCTGCAGCTGCTAACCTAGGATCGAGTGTACTACTCATAACAATGAATATGCAAACCATAGGGCAAATGTCCTGTAACCCTGCAATGGGTGGTGTGGCAAAAGGTCAAATATTGCGCGAAGTGGATGCTTTAGGCGGATACAGCGGCATAGTAACCGATAAAACAGCGATACAGTTTAGAATGCTCAATAGGTCTAAAGGTCCTGCCATGTGGAGTCCTAGAGCACAAAATGATCGCTTGAGATTCGCAGAAGAGTGGAGATTACAATTAGAAGCAACTAGAAATATTGATTTTTGGCAAGATATGGTCAATGGCCTGCTGATTAATAATAATAGAGTGGCGGGCGTGCAGACAGGAATGGGAACTGAAATAAGAGCCAAGTCGGTAGTTCTAACCAATGGTACCTTCCTAAATGGCATAATTCATATAGGTGAAAAGAACTTCGGTGGTGGTAGGGTAGGCGAAAAAGCTGCTACTGGAATTACAGAACAATTAGTAAACCTTGGTTTTGAGTCCGGGAGAATGAAAACAGGAACTCCTCCGAGAATAGATGGAAGATCTATAGATTATTCTAAAACCGAGGTACAAGAAGGAGATAATGAAAAATATGGTTTCTCCTATATGGAAATTCCATTGCCAACCATCCAAAAGCCTTGTTTTATTACCTATACTAATGAACAAACACACGAAATACTTAAAACAGGATTTGATAGAAGTCCAATGTATGCCGGTAGAATTAATGGAAGAGGTCCTAGATATTGCCCTTCAATAGAGGATAAGATCAATAGATTTGCCGATAAAGACCGCCACCAGCTATTCATAGAACCTGAGGGATGGAATACAGTCGAAATTTATATCAATGGATTCAGTACTTCTCTACCCATGGAAGTGCAACAAAAAGCACTTCAAACAATACCAGGACTCGAAAATGCAATAATGTTTAGACCTGGCTATGCCATCGAATATGACTATTTTCCACCTGTCCAGCTTTCACACACACTAGAAACTAAGAAAGTCAATGGCCTGTTTTTTGCTGGGCAAATTAATGGAACAACCGGATACGAAGAAGCGGCCTGTCAAGGCTTGATAGCAGGTATTAATGCGCATCAATATGTAGAAGACAAAGATCCTTTTATACTCAAAAGGCACGATGCTTATATTGGCGTACTCATCGATGATTTAATTAATAAGGGTACAGAAGAGCCTTACAGAATGTTTACCAGCCGTGCTGAGTATAGAATTCTCTTAAGACAAGATAATGCGGACTTAAGATTAACTGAAATGGGATACAAACTGGGCTTAGCATCACAAGAAAGATATGATAAAATGAATGCGAAAAGGGAGCAATGCAATAAGACGACAACTATCTTGCAAGAAATGAGCGTAAGCCCCGATCAAATAAATGGATGGTTGGAATCAAAGGCTAGCAGCCCTATAAAGCAAAAAACAAAACTCTATCAGCTATTATTAAGACCAGAGCTGGATTTAGCCCAATTGATGGAGATACCATCTATTGCAACATCACTTCAATCATTCCATCCTGAAGCGTTGATGCAAGCCGAAATATCCGCTAAATATGAAGGCTATTTAGCCAAGGAAAGAGAAATGGTAGAAAAGATGGAAAGACTTGAAAACTTAGCGCTAAGAACTGATTTTAATTATGATTCCATTGTATCACTCTCAGCTGAAAGCCGAGAAAAATTGAAAAGAATTAAACCCGCATCAGTAGGGCAAGCAAGTAGAATTAGTGGTGTAACCCCCGCAGATATCTCTATTTTGCTTGTGCATATAGGTCGCTAAGTAAAAAATTAGAGCAGAGTAACCAATGGCATTATTAAAATATAGGATTCAAAAAACAATTAGCGTGCAGCATCAACCAGTTATTAGTATTGTCGTTTTTGTATTTTTATTGGTTTTATTTTTTTCTTGTGCTAAAATAGTAGCACCAGATGGTGGACCTAAAGATACAGAAGCCCCTAAACTAATCGATGCTGATCCCATAGTAGGTTCAGTACTAACTAAGCCTAATGAAATTGTCCTAAACTTTGACGAATATGTACAGATTGGAGATTTGACAAAAATCCAAATTAACCCTTATATTTCAAAACTACCAGATATATATCTTAAACAAAAGAAACTCATTATCGATTTTAAAGCACCTCTCAGGGATAGTATGACCTATTCCATAAACTTTAACAATGAAATCTCAGACCTTAATGAAAAAAACATATATAAAGATTTAGAATATGTTTTTGCAACAGGTGATCACATTGATAGCCTAACCTATACAGGTGTGGTAGTAGATGCCATAGAAGACAAACCAATAAATGATGTAATAGTAGGGCTATATGCCAATCAAGGCATTGACTCTTTATTTCAAAAAGAACCACCGCTTTATTACGACCGTACAGATAGCAGTGGTCGATTTGTATTAAAATACCTCCGTAATGGTGATTACTTATTACGTGCCCTCGTAGATGCCAACAGCAATTTATATTACGATCAAAACAGTGAGAAAATTGGTTTTAGGGATGCACCATTGCAATTAGTTAGTACCGATACCTTAAAGGAAAACTTACGCTTATTTAGTACCAATGAACCCAAATGGACCGTACTCAATAAAATTGCTGGTACTTATGGATACTATGAAATAATAATGAATAAAAAAGGTGTCACTCCTAATATAGAAATTGTTCCACGAGATTCTTTTTACACGGTATTGTCAGAACATAAGGACACCTTGCGAATGTGGTATAACCCCTCTTTGAAAGATACATTTTCAGTAAGCCTGATGGCTGAAGATACCATACCCTATAGCTTCAAAGTATTTCCAGTAAAAAATAGGAAAGTGCCAGATTATAAATTTATGTTTAGAATTAATCTTTCTGGTAAAAACACCGATTACAAGTTGTGGTATAATGATACACTTACCATAGTAAATCCGATCCCAATTGTGGGTATCAATCCACAAAAAATAAGTCTAAAGCAGGATTCGATACCTCTAAATTTTGAAATGGAAAAATTAGCAGAGGATTTTAGAGCAATACAAATAAAAGCACAGCTAAAAGCTAATCAATCTTACATACTTCAAGTACTACCTGAAGCATTCACAGATATATATGGGAAATCTAATACCGATACATCAACCTATAATTTCATAACAGGAAAACCAGAAGATTTTGGTTCATTGGTAATAAAACCTGATAGCTTGCTCCAATCCAAAGGCTATTTCGCTGAGCTGGAACACACCACATCAAAAAAAATTATTAAGCTTGTTTTAAATGATACCATCCTAAAATTAGAAAATTTAAAGCCCAGTAGTTTTAAGATGAAAATAATTGTGGATGAAAACAGAAATGAGAAATGGGATACAGGTTCATATAATCCAAAAAAACAGCCTGAAAAAATAATTGTATTAAAACAGGATGTAGTCGTAAGAACGAGTTTTGAAACTCTACTGCCTCTGAGTGCTGAATCACTTGGCCTTAAATAGAATGGTCGGTACAAGAAAATTGCTAAAAAATACTAGTACGTAGTTTTTGATGAAGTTCCATAATAAAGTTGAAATTTTCTTCTTGCAGGTAAAATATATGCCTCTAACCAATGAAAGGCTAATGGTTATTGCCATTTTTATTATGTTTATCCCCTAATAGAATCTTATTCAGTAAAAAATAATCTGAAATGAATTGGTATATCAAGACCTTTAGTGAACTTTCAGGAACTGAAGTTTATGAATTGTTAAAACTAAGATCAGCGATTTTTGTTGTGGAACAAAAATGTATTTTTCTCGATATGGATGATTATGATTTTAACATGGATCATATATTGGGCTATGAAGAAGATAAACTAATTGCCTATTGTAGGGTATCAGGACCTGGAGTTATATATACCGAAGGAACTATAGGTCGTGTAGTTACCGATACGAATAGTAGGATAAAAGGTATAGGCCATCAGCTAATGAAACAAGCAGTGGAATTATTTGATAGAAAGTACCCCTATGATGCCAATAGAATAATGGCCCAGTATCATTTAACCCCTTTTTATGCCCAGTATGGGTTCGTGATGAAAGGTGATGCTTTTTGGGAAGATAGGATATTGCATAATTATATGGTGAGACCACCAGCAATAAATAATATCGAAATTAACAAATAAAAAAATAAACTAATTATGTTTTTAGATTCAGGTGATGTATTAAAGATCATTTTAGCAGTACTTCTGGGTGCTGTACTAGGTACCGAAAGGGAATATAGGAATAAGGCAGCGGGATTCAGGACATTGATGCTGATATGTCTAGGTGCCTGTATATTCACTATGTTATCCTACAAGCTAGGCACAGCGGAGTCCCACGACAGACTTGCTGCTAACATTATTACAGGTATCGGTTTCTTAGGTGCTGGCGCAATTTTTAAAAATGATTTTTCAGTTACTGGAATCACTACTGCAGCAATTATATGGGTAACAGCGGCTATCGGGATGCTGATAGGATCTGGTCACTTATTGATCGCTGTATTTTCCGAATTTATGGTTTTGATCATTCTCTTTGGACTGAGGTGGCTAGAACATTTTTTACAGAGATTCGCTAAGAAAAAATTTATTACCATAAAGTTTTTGAATGACAATGTGGATAACCTAAAGAATATATACAGCTACCTAGATCAAAATAATATGAGGTATCAAATATTAGAACTCAATAAGGAGGAGCTAAAACTCATACTTATTATGGAGGTTACCACTAACAAAGTAAAACGCTTAGAGCTAGTAGAATATTTAGCTCACAACAAAGAGATTTATAGTTTTAATTATTAAGGCCTTCTTGGTTAATAATGCCTAAGCTCAAATTTCTTTTATTAAAGCCTTACTTAAAAAGGGCAAGCAAATAACTCATAAGTATGCGATTATGGCGATGCCTGCGGCCTGGGCTCTGTGCTTGTACTCCTCGCTACACGCTGTTTCGCTGTGGGGTTACTTGCGAATTTGTTATTTTTCTAATGGTAACAAGAATCTGCGCTTGCGCTTGATTTTATGCTTGTACTCCTCGCTACACGCTGTTTCGCTGTGGGGTTACTTGCGAATTTGTTATTTTTCTAATGGTAACAAGAACCTGCGCTTAGGCTTGGTTTGCGTCGATCCCTATCGCGAATACAACTTGAAGGAGCACTGTGTAAGAGAAGACAT
>CAYZQX010000199.1:0-7540 GCA_964480615.1 uncultured Chitinophagales bacterium
TAATGGCAACAAGAACCTGCGCTATCGCTTGGTTTGCTGCGATCCCTATCGCGAACACAATCCGAAAAAGCAATAGCTATGAGACCACATTTCCTATGTATGATACAAGTTATTTTACAGGAACCCATAAAATTGGGTCAATATCCATTGCACTAATAATAGATAAAACCTATAACAATAAAAGATTTCACAGTCATTTAGCAAGCCCTAATTAAATAGAGTAATATTGTTTTTTTGAATCCAGATTTTTGTCCCTCGCGTCTAAGTAACTGTTAAAAAAAAGGGTATGCGAGGAGATTGGATGAGTTTTACAGCTTTGTAAAGACTAGGCGTTTTAGCACTGCCGTTTATATGAAAAATCGCACCTCAATTATACGAAAAAACTGTTAACCGAAGCACTGTATCCTTGCGTTTGCTAAACCACTATCAGCCGATGGTGTTCTGTCGTCAGTGTTGAGTTGTTGTAATATTTCCGTTTGCTGTGAACTATCAAAGTGCTTGTTTGTCCTGACTTGTGCGTTGGTAAAAAAAATAAATTACCAAAGGGTAGGGAAGGATAAAAATAAATTACTTCTTGGGTTGGGTTTGCAAGCTCTTTGACAAAGTTTTGCCTTGCTGGTTGACTTATGCGGCTTTGGCAATGTGTTTGCATAATGCGTGGCTACTACTTATTAGCTAACAATAAATTGATAGTTTGAAACCAATAATAAAGTGCTTCACCGCTCTCTACAAACTTAAAACGCTTGTTTAAGTAGTTATATTCATGGGTTATTATCAAATAATCAGTCAATGGAATTTCTTTGCTAAACATCTTTAAATCGCCCTTGTGGTCAGTTAGAATGATAGCCGCTAAATAAGCAGCTTTAGCACTGGCAACTTGTGCTTTAAGAATATCAAAATTGCCTTGAAAAACAAAATGTCTAAATTGGTTTATTCCAATGTTTATTTCATTGTATTTTGCTTTCTCATCCTCTGTTTTTAGGATGCCTTTTCGAGCTAACAATAATGCTGTTTCAATAATGTCATTTAATACCTGTTCAACCGATTCGATTTTCCTTTCTGATCTGTAAGTAATTTCGCTTTTTGCGGACTCAATGAATGACTTTTTGAAAACTTCCATATCTGTTAGTAAATGAAACAAGCAGCCAACATCAAAAAGTTGTTTTAGTATTTCTTTTTCCTTTCCTATGTAGTATGGAACTCCTGTTGTATTTGGAGCAAATGCTGTGAGTTTATCACCTGTTATTGAATTGATGTCGGGTGTTTTGACAATTACCGGATTGTCGGTTTGTAGCAACCATTCTGTTTCTATAGCCCTCTCCACAATCAACGGATAATGGTTCTCTGCAAATAATATATCAAGTAAAATTTCTCTTTCGGGGTTTGAAATTACCTGACCCTCTTTATTTTTATTTGCAAAGTTTGAGGTGTAAATGAACTTGTAATGTGCTTTCGGAATTTTACCTTGATAGCTTCTCTTTTCATCTATTTCCATCCTTATAAATGCACTTGATGTTTCAATTTTAGAAAGAAATATTTCTAATTCTTCGCGATTAATTTCCGGATTTACGATAATATCAATATCAACTGAAAATCTTTTTGGTTCTTCCATTAAAAGAACCAAACTTGTTCCACCTTTGAAAATGAAATCTAACCCAGTTAAGTGCAATTGTTCTAATAAATAAAGAGCATGAATCATGCGCTCCATCAAGCTAGGGTCTTTGCTATATTTTTTTCTTTTCTCAGCAATCCATTCAGCTGTTAGTGATTTAATATCAATCATACAAAATAGTTTTTGGGATATCTGTTTTCTCTGAGAAAAATTCCATCATTTCTGTTTCTTTTCTCCTTCTTTTTGAATAATTAAAAAGTTTAGTAAAGTCAATAGAGTATCTACCGTAAGCATTGTTGAGTATATGAACAAGTTCACCTCCTTGAAATGCAGCAAATAGCTTTTTATCGCAATATAAATCCACAATTAATTTTTCAAGTGTTGTTGTTGCGACCTTTTTTACTTTTTGTATAGGTGACTTTGAAACTAATGATTGTAATACAATTGCATTTTCAGTTTCATAGATATATCGTTCAATTTCTTTGTCCTCAGGTTCGATAAAGATATTGCGAATGTTTTCGTTCTTTAAAAAACTGTAAACTGGTTCAAGAGCATCTTTTTCTACCTGTAAAATAGTGATACCCTTACCTGGGATGTGGAGCATAAATTCGTGAGCAATTTTAGTTGACCAAATACAATACTTTAGTTGGTTAAATTGCTTTTCAATTTTATAGGAAATTTTTTTTTCAACTTCGCCAATATCAGGCTTAAATATAGGTTTGAATGAAAATGTAAATAACCCTCTCTTAATTGTAGAAATGAATTTATTACCTTTTAATTGGTAAATTCTCCACTTGAATGTTGTTTCTTTTAAATCTGGTTCAAACTGTCGGTAGAAGTCAAAAAGTTCTTTTCTGGAAAACGAATCTCTTCCTTTGAATTCCTTTTTAAGCCGTTCTAAGATATAATCTTTTGCCACTGTTTTTTTTGTTCGAGTTTGCAAATATAATCAAAATCTAACAAAAGACAGCAAACTTGATTTAGTGTCAAATGTTAGAAATCAAACATAAGACAGCAAATTGGGTCTGGTGGAAAATGTTTGAACGATCAATTTTCCCATATAACACTTATCAGGTAATTGAAGGAGGGAACGAATAGGCAATACTCATAGAACTTGGAATCTGGCTCATCATCTTTCATAGCAAACCAATGCGACTTCCAAATCTGTGGCATTGAAAATATAGATTCCAGCAAGTAATATGTGAGGACATGTAGATGAAACCAAGCGTAGGCGAATGTTCTTGCTACCTTTAAAAATCAAATAATAGCAAGCAATCAAACTGCCTCTAAGAAGCAGTGCATCAAAGCAGAACTATAAAAAGATGCGGTGCAGATTCTGGCTCAACAAAAGCAATTATAAAGCAAGGGCCTGTAAGACATAGCCAAAAGGATCTACTGCCCTATAACTGATACATTGCCAGTAAGATTATTGTCCCATACAACTACTATGGTAGCTGTTCCCTGTCCTGATACGATGCTGCCACCACTTACTGACCATAACCACTCAGTGCCAGCTATGTCCACCACGGAATAAGTATAGCTTGTGCTATGACAAGCATTGTTTTCGCCTATAATTGCCACTTGATTGGTATTAAATGGAGATTCTAATGTCCAGTTAGGGCTCATTTCATCTAGGCTCACATTGATATATCCACTATTTTGGAAGTATTCTATCGTATGGTCGCCATTGTAAGCTATAGGACCATTTCCCTCATCAAAATGCAGGAGAAGGACTGTACCTGCATCAACAGTATATGGGAAAGTGCTAACTAAAAAGTCAGCGCTGTAACGTTGCATATTAGATATTCTTAACTCCTCCATCATGCCTGAATATGTATTGTTCTGCAATCCCAGATCGTGTTTTTCAGCCCCTATCACGAGGTATGGATCGCTGAGTATATAATTAGTGGCCCTGCCATCTCGATAGCTCAAATCGCCTACTGGGCCTGTACCACTGCCATCCAGCACACCATCGACATATAACCTTATCACACCCGTACTTGCATCGCGTACAATAGCGACGTGATGCCATTGCTGATCGGCTACGGATTGTGTCCCCACAATGGTAACTCCTTGCCCATTCTTATCACACCCAAAAGCGATTACCCGTTCGCCCATAGCCGAACCTGTGCTACTGCCTATCGCTATCCCATAGTCCCCATAATCACCTATGCCATACACATCGCGATCCACTAGGATATTTCCTGTACGCCACCCTTCTCCATCATTACCTGACTGAACTGTTCCCATATTATCCTGCGCACCGCACTTCATCCAAAATTCAATTGTCATATCCATACCTATATCCACCGCATTATGCGGCTCAAGCGGAATTTTTATCCTATTAGACTGATTGGTTCCCGAGCCGGTGAACTGAATGCTTCGCTGTGGCAATGAGCAGTAATAGTCTTCATTGTCAGTTTGGTATTCCAGTGCGCCTCTATCAATTATCCCATTAGTTATCCTAGGGATAAAATGTGCTAAATGACGGTATTCATTCTCGGCTAATAGACTGACGCCATTTACCTGCCCAGGATCGATCCCTGCATTAATTGCACCAGAATTAGCAGCTAGTGAAAAATCATAACCGTTCGCATTTTCAAATTCCGAACCCTGTGTAAGGAGATTGTTTTGATCCGATGTTAGCACCCCATTGATTACCGTTCCAGGACCTGAAAATATATTGTTTATAGCGACTGCGACAGGTGTACCTGATTGTATCCTAACCATCGTAGCAGCAGGGCGATTGTTGTGTATTGTATTATTGATGAGGTATAGTTCATTGATTGGATTGCTCAGTCCCTCCATCCCATAGGATATAATACCACCATTAGCAGAGTCCGCATTTTGTTCTATAATATTGCCTATAACATAAGATACTCCACCATTAGGCAGATCAAGTTCATAGCTGCTTATACTGCCTGTTTCACAAGTAAGCCGATTGTACATGATATAGTTAATAGGTGCCCTGCTTTTTACTAAGTGGCCCTGATCCATACTGTGGTGAGAATAGTTGTACTGAAATGTAAATTGCCCTATATGATTCACATATATGTTATGACTATAACCGCCTCCTCCAGTACCATTGTATCCAAATTCGCTGTATTCCACTAGGATATGCGAATTGGGTTTATCACCTGCTAGTAAACCCATTTGATTGTGGTGAAACTTACAGTATCTTATAGTGAGATTAGTGCCTTCCTGTCTTATGCCTGCCCCATTATCATCAGGTACTACACACTCTGAAAACTCGATTAATTCAAGCACATTGTTATTTCCCTTGATCACCCATATAGCCTTGCCTTCCGCATTATTACCAGTAGCATGAAGGTGGGCCATTCCGCCACGCCCTCTGAAAACCAAGTCGTGAGCATACCAAGAAGCCACATCGCCATAATAATCACCAGCATCAATATCCACAGTATCGCCATCCGCTACTAAGCCCGCCACTTGGCTGGGGCTGGTATAATTCCTTGTAGGTCCCACTTCCCATTGGGTAGCAGACAATCTATTGCACAGGAACAGTATTACTATTAATAGTGAAAATGTCTTCGATCTGTTTCTCATTTTATTACAATTTTTGTAAGCCTACAAATCTACACATTTTTTATTGTGGTCACTACTACATAGCGCAACTAGTCTTGTTCAATCCATTCAATCTATACATTTGCCTTTTACAAGTTTATGAATGATCTTGTCTTGTGATATATCTATAATATCGCGCTGCTGACTTATATAGCTTTTAATCATATATAATAGATATAACAGTTGATTAGTAGGCATAACATTCCATAAGCTATAACAATAGTTTATCTGCCAGTTTCATTTACATAATGAATCATAAAAATCAATACCTCTAGTTAACCACCCATTCAGAACCAGCTAAGTTGCTCCTAGTTGATCATTATTGCCTGCGCTATTAGCACTAATGGTTTCCATATAGCAGGCTGCCTACTCTTATGAGGGTAGCACCATGAGCAAGTGCTATTTCATAATCACCTGACATTCCCATGGACAGTATTTTAAAACTATCCTGCATAGCGTATTCCCGCTTTATATTCTCATACAACTTTCTCAGGCCATTAAACTCAATAGCGATTTGATTTTTATCGCTTGTGAAGCTAGCCATACCCATAAGTCCTACTATATTTACGAGCCCATTAGTGGGGAGCATTTCTGATGAAAAAGCAGCCGTGATTGCATCCTTGGTAAATCCGTACTTATGGGCTTCCATAGCTATATGTATCTGTAGCAAGATATTGATAGACTGATTGGATTTTGCGGCATTAAGTGCTATCTTATTGAGCAGTTCTATGCTATCTACTGACTGTATTACATCAGCATGCTGCATAGCCATCATGAGCTTATTGGATTGTAGATGGCCTATTAAATGCCATTCTATATCTTTGGGCAATTGTACTGTTTTGTCCCCTAGCTCTTGAATCCTGTTTTCGCCAAATTTTCTGTGGCCTAAGGCATACAGTGATGCGATGTCCTGCAAGGGTCTTGTTTTTGTCACAGCCACTAGTTCAGCATCATACTGCTTACAGGTTTCTATAATGTTGTAATAAGCTTGTTGATCAATCATTGCTGTTGGCTTTTATTCATTCACAATAGGTATATACAAAGTATAGCTCAATGGCAGGACACATTCTTTTAGGCTCGTGCAATTATTTCAATTAATCACATTATTTCTATTCATAAAACAATCGGCTTGTTATACGACTTGTTTTACTAATCTGTATCTTCTACTGCCACACTAATTCGCTACTTCCTGTCATCCTTATCGATCCTGAGAGGAGCTTGGGAGTTAGCGCACTACCTACCAATTTTTTAATACCCAATATGGTGCTACAAAAATATATAGATTATTTTTACCCTTGTGAATAAGTTTTTGTCATTATTAATATGGTCATTTTTAGCAGTCTGCATTCCTGCTTGTCGCCCTGAGCGTTCCGAACCTACCATGCTTGCAAAACCGGAATTGTCAGAAGCAGCAATGATTGATGTGCTTTATGATATACACCTTGCGGAGGCGACCCATCAGGTACAAAAATTGAAAAAAGAAGAATATCAAACCATTGAAGAGATGTATTGTGATGTGTTTAGCAATCACAAGATTACCAGGATCCAGTATGAACAAGCCCTAGCTTATTACAGTGCGAATCCACCTGAGATGAAGGAATTATATGAGAAAATTAAAAAACAGATAACCGATCAACTGGACATACAAAAAGCCTCACTGGGGGAAACAAAATAACTCTTACCATTTCTTATAGATAGAAACAATTTTCCCTCAACTAACACTCACTTGGGCGGCTTATGCTGCTTCCCAAACTCAGCAGCATAACCAGGCTATTCGCGGCTTCGCTTGCGCTCCGGTCATCCGCTGCGCTGCTGACTTAACCGCTACTATCCTTGCCGCATTTAACTAAGCAATACCCATAGCTAAGAACACTAAAAAGCATCATTTGAACCTATAATTATAAAGTCTAGTTGCTGGGAGATAATGCTTAATAATCCTGTTTTATAACTAACAAACCATAGGCTTATACTGCATATTTTCATGTAAGCAATAATAGTGTGCTCCTGCCTGCATTAAATTGAAATTTTATGATTTTATCCTACTAACACAAAACAACTTATAATCTAATATTGTGCTACACTAATTGACTATCATTGATAATCTATAGGTCTGCATAATTAGGACTTGCACCCCTACTCATCATAATACAACTATTGCCACAGGTTATTACTAAGATCTACTACACGTATATAAAATTACTGCATCTTATTGATGTATTATAACTTGATCGCATAAAACATATTGAAGATGAATTTCTTATACGATCCTATTACATCAATGGCTAATATAGGGCTTGCTAAATAACTCCAAAATCTTTTATACTAAACGATTAAAGAATACGT
>CAYZQX010000200.1:0-7527 GCA_964480615.1 uncultured Chitinophagales bacterium
CTACCTATCAGATACTAGAAGCCCAGCTCGAACGCTATGCAGGTGAAATCAAGAATGATACTACATTTCTACACGAGTTCACCACTGATACTGAATTAGTAGATATGGGCAGACGCTTGATCAATGAAAATGGTATTATAAAATATAATTTTGGCAAGTACAAGGGTATGTCGGTTATAGAAGTTTTTAGCAAAGATCCTAGTTATTACCATTGGATTATAAGAGGTGATTTTCACATTGATACTAAGAAAAAATTACAGCAAATTAAAGAAGAGCACGATAAAAAAAATGGCTAGGCTAATATTAAATACATAAATTAATTGAACGAGCATTTAATAATTATACCGACTTACAACGAGGCAGGAAATATAGCACGTATTATCGAAAAGGTTTTTTCGCTCGATCTTCCATTCCATCTACTAATTATAGATGATGGATCACCGGATGGAACTGGAGATATTGTAAAAAAATATCAACAGCAATTTCCTGAACGCTTATTTCTATTAGCTAGACCAGGAAAGATGGGTCTTGGAACAGCTTATATTAAGGGTTTTAAATGGGCTATAGATCGTCAATACGAGTATATATATGAGATGGATGCGGACTTTTCGCACAACCCTGATGACTTATTGAGGCTTCATAGTACGATTATAAGCAATGTCCAAAATGGTATGGCTATAGGCTCTCGTTATATTAAAGGCGGTGGATTGGTCGATTGGCCTATAAGCAGGATATTAATGTCTAAGGGGGCCTCCCTCTATGTGCGATTGATTACAGGAATTCCAGTGAAGGATACCACTGCAGGATTTGTATGCATCAGGCGAACGGTATTGGAAAAGCTTGATTTAGAGAAAATAAAGTTTCTTGGTTATGCTTTCCAAATAGAAATGAAATATGCGATATGGAAACAAGGATTTACGCTTGTAGAAGTCCCCATCATATTCACTGACCGTACAATAGGTGTTTCAAAAATGAACACGGGAATCTTCAAAGAGGCCTTTAGAGGCGTACTAAAAATGAGCCGTAATGGTGCTGATTATTACGTGAAAAATTAGTTTTACTATAGGTGCTTGTCCAATAATTAAATTTATAAAATTTTTGGCGATGCCTAAAGGCTCGGGTTACTTGCGATTTTAATATTATTATTGGCAGCAAGAACCTGCGCATAGCTTGGTTTCTCGCTGTGGGGTGGTGTGCTTGCGAAGATAATATTTTTTCTAAATGCAACAAGAACCTTCGCTATCGCTTGGTTTGCTGCGATCCCTATCGCGAATACAAATTGAAAGAGCTCTATGCACTAGACGAAATTTTATGTATATGATGTAAGCTTTTTACTGAAGCACAGAATTTTTTGTGCATATCCTTATGAACGTTTACATTTCTAAAGCCCTTTATAATTAAGGATTTCAGAATTATTTAGCAAGCCCTAATTAAATTGATAACAAAATGTCTTATGCGCTCTTTTTAACACTAGGAGACCTATTTCAGATGTGGTATTATGTATGTAAGTTATTCAAATCAAACACGGTTTTATCCTAAAAAAAAAATGTACTTACAAAGCGATTACATCTCAAGTAAAGGATCATTAATTATGGAGAAAACCCTAATAATATGGGCTAGCTCCCTCTTATCGAAAATCAGAATACTTTTGATTAGCTGGCTTGTATTTGAATCCTTTTAGTTTTTCAATAAAGGTTGATTTTGCATAATAGCCTATCAATCGGCCAACCTCATTTCCTTGTGAATTAAATATTATATAGGTAGGATAGGCTTCGATTCCCCAAGCATCTGCAAGGCGGTCACCTTCGACAGACTCACCATCTAATTTATAAAACAAAAATCCAGATTCGAGCAGTTTATTGAATTCATAGGTTTCGATGACATCTTGTTCCATGGCCTTACAGGGACGACACCAAGTGGTATAAAAATCGACGATGTAATATTTAGATTCCGTCCTGGCTTTATACTGTAAATCATCATAGGACCCGGTAAAAACTGCCGTTGACTGTCCAAAAACTGATGTACTTATTAGAAAAGCTATGATTAGACCAAAAATTATTCTCATTGTAATCGTAATTAACGGCACAAAATAGGAATAATTTTATTAAAACAAAAAACCCGAAGAAAAAATCCTTCGGGTTTTATATTTTATTTAGTTTTCAGATGTTTATTTAACACCTAAAGCATCTAAAGTTTCTACAGGGATATTGTCGCCATTCATCAAAGGAAGCCCTTTTGATTTTTGGAAAGCTTCGATAGCTGACTTAGTTCTGCTACCTAATACGTTATCGATAGGACCTGGATCGAAACCAGCTGCTTTAAGAGCAGATTGGATTTGAGAGATCTTACCAGTAGTTAATTTCTCGCCGCAAAGAACTTCACGGAATTCGGTGAATCCGCCTGCTCTAACCATTTTACGAGAAGATACAGTTTTGTACTCAGCGTCTATAGGAATCTGACGAGTAGCAGCTGGTGATTTTAAAACTGATTTTTTTACAGTACGATAAACAGCAGGAACTTCAGTTTCCGTTACTGTAGCTGGAGTTTGTACTACTGTTTTCTTTACAGTCTTGTATTCAGCAGGAATAGGTGTTTCACGAGTGCTAGCTGGTGATTTTACCACTTGCTTAGTAACTTTCTTGTATTGAGCAGGGATTTCTTTCAAACACCATACCATACAATCGTTAGGATTAGCAGAAACACAGTTAGGATCAGCCTTACCGCGTACCCACTTAGTAGAAGAAGGGGCGATCATCATTTCCTCAGTTATTGTTTCATACACAGGTGGTACATAAGATAATTTAGTACCAGCTTCTCTTACTAACATTTGCTCTTCAACAGTGGTATATGTAGGTGGAACTACCTTTAATACTTTGTAAGCCTCTTTTTCTAAAACTTGCTCCTCAACTGTTTCATAAACAGCAGGAACAACTTCTAATTTTGATGAACCTTCTTTAACTAAGATTTGCTCGGTAACCGTTTCATACTCATCCGGTATCAAACATTTGGCATAACACTTTCCAGGCTGTGCATTTGCTGGAAGATCACCCATTTGCGCAAGTATGCTGTTTGCTGCAAACAAACCCATACCGATAAAGCCTAGCGCTAATTTGTTGATTTTCTTCATAATTATTTTTTAAAATTGTGATTTTAGGGCAAAATTAATAAAGAATCCTTAATTACCAAAGTTTGACTAAAAAAAATTCTTTATATTTTTTTGGGTACGTAATTAATAAGACACTGAATAAGCCATTAAGTCACATAAATTTTCAATTAAGTTTGCAATACACCAGGATTAAATTTTGCCATTTCAGGGTTGTGATTTGCGGCTTCGATGGCTAAAGAGATAGCTTTTCGTGTGTTGATAGGATCAATTATGGTATCCACCCACAATCTAGCTGACGCATAATAAGGGGTAGTTTGTTCATCGTAAGATGACTTAATTTGATCAAAAAGTTTTTTTGAAGTCTCTTCATCCGGTTCTTCACCTTTCTTTTTTAGAGTCGCAAGCTGGATTTGCATAATTGTTTTAGCCGCTTGTTCACCGCCCATAACTGCTATTTTTGCGGATGGCCAAGCGAAGATAAAGCGCGGGTCATAAGCTTTTCCACACATCGCATAATTGCCTGCACCATAGGAATTACCGAGAACAATTGTAATTTTAGGAACCACACTATTAGCCACGGCATTTACAAGTTTAGCCCCATCCTTGATTATTCCTCCATGTTCTGAACGGCTGCCTACCATAAACCCTGTAACATCCTGAAGGAATACCAGCGGTATCTTTTTTTGATTGCAGTTCATAATAAATCTAGCTGCTTTGTCAGCAGAATCGGAATATATTACTCCTCCAAGCTGTATTTCCCCTTTTTTAGACTTCACTACACTTCGATTATTCACCACGATGCCCACACTCCAACCATCAATCCTGGCATAGGCGCAAATAATTGTTTGACCATATTCCTTTTTATACTCATCCCATTCAGAATTATCAGTAATACACTTCAATAATTCCCTTGTATCATAGGGTTTAGCACCATAGGCTGAAAATAACCTATAGAGTTCATTGTTTTCAACTTTAGGCATAGTGGGCTCCATCCTATCAAAGCCTGCTTCTTGCCTATGACCTAGCTTGCTAATAAGACTTCTTATTGTAGCTAGGCAAGTCTTTTCATCGGGCATTTTATAATCAGTAACACCTGAAATTTCACAATGTGTGCTCGCACCTCCTAATGTTTCCTGATCCACCTCTTCCCCTATAGCTGCTTTGACTAGGTAAGGACCAGCAAGAAATATAGAGCCAGTTTTTTCCACTATTAATGCTTCATCTGACATAATGGGTAAGTAAGCGCCACCCGCCACACAAGAACCCATAATTGCTGAAATTTGAGGTATGCCACGTGAAGACATAATGGCATTATTTCTAAATATTCTTCCAAAATTTTCTTTATCAGGGAAGATCTCATCTTGCATAGGTAAAAACACACCCGCACTATCCACCAAATATATTACTGGCAAATTATTTTCCATTGCAATCTCTTGGGCTCTCAGATTTTTTTTGCCGCTAATGGGAAACCAAGCACCGGCCTTTACTGTGGCATCATTCGCGATGATGACACACATACGCTTAGAAACAAAGCCTATGCCTGTAATGACACCTCCTGCAGGACAACCTCCTTGCTCAGCATACATGCCATAACCAGCAAATTCCCCCCATTCAAAAAAATCACTGCCCTCATCGATCAATAATTTAATTCTTTCACGTGCAGTGAATTTCCCTTTCTCATGCTCTGCAGCTATGCGTGCATTACCCCCCCCTAAATATATTTTTTGTAACTTTTGTTTTAATTCGGACACCAATAGCTTATTAGCATCCTCATTTTGATTCTTCTCAATTTCTTTATCTGTAATCGCCATGCCGTAAAAATACAATAATAATTTATTTAAGGCTTCCACAAAAATAATAACACAAGCAAATTGGTTGTTGAGTTATATTGCTTAGCGTAAGTCACAACTTAGCTCTAAAAAACCCATAATTGTGCGATGCCTAAAGGCCCGGGCTATACAGGGCTTCGCTGCGCTCCGGTACTGGGGTGGCTGGCTTTCGGCTTTATTTAATTCCAAGCCACTTAAAGCCCGCCACCCCAGTACAAACCCCTTCTATCCCTATCGCTTGAGGCAAGTGAAATCATTCACGCATACAAATTTTTTTTTTAGAAAAGTCAATTAAAAATACTTAGTTATTGCTTCACCAAAAAACTAACCAAGTTAGGTGCACTTAATCGGCAATAAAAAAAAATTCAATTGCACAAGGTCTCAACATACAACAAATTATTCCGCTAAAAATGAGGGTACTATAATAAATAATCTATCTTCGTACTTAAAATAATTTTTATTGTGGCACTCAGGTGGAAAATAGCGCAATATGTAGAACTCAAGTGGTGGAAAAACTATTTAAAAGGAAAGGAACCTGCTCAATATAAAGCATGGAAAATAGGATATTGGAGTGAGTTGATGCAAAAAATAAACCAATATCTAATCATTTCACCTGGCCAATTAATATTAGATGCTGGATGTGGGCCAGCAGGCATATTCATATACTTTAACAATAATTACAATGTCACTGCGATAGATCCATTACTCGATTCCTATTCTACTAATGTCCCCAATTTCAACAAAAAGGATTATCCACATACACAGTTCATTAATTCAAGTATTGAGGATTACAGCACAGCTAGTCAATACGATTTCATTTTTTGTATGAATGCAATAAATCACGTAAAAAATTACAATCAGGCAGTTGCTAAACTTGCAGCATTGTGTAAAAAAGGTGGCAAATTAATATATACCATAGATGCTCATCACTACCGTGGATTAAAGCACCTTTTTAGGATATTGCCTGGCGATGTACTACATCCTATTCAGAAGGACTTAACGGATTATATCGACTCCCTGTGCCTCAACAATTGTGTATTAGTACATAAGGAAATGCTTAAGAGAGATGGACTCTTTGATCATTATGTATTAATACTAGAAAAACAATAATTTTGCAAAACTAAAATTTATACGCCCTATGGATTTCAAACAAATATTCTATGATCACAAAATAGAGGTTAAATGGGCATCACTCATCGCCCTCTCAGGTTTGGTATGGTTAGTCATGGCTTATTTAATAGGGTTTCATACCACTAAGCTCGAATTTTATCCCATAATGTATCTTATAGAGACTATTTTTCTATTTGTAATTGCTTTATTGTTTTCATTAATAGCCAGTGCCGAAAAAATTACTAAATACCTATTGTCCAATAGTTATAAGACAAGTATAAAAATATGTCTAGAAATTGGGTTTTGGAGCACCCTACTTGGTGTAGGAATGTGGGCATTTTACTTTTACTTTATTAATCCAGATTTTTTTATCAATATCACAAACTTCAAAAAGGTGAAAGACCCCGTTAATTTTCATTCAACTGATTTTACAATCTATACATTCATTAGACAATTTATAAGCAATAGACTATTTCAAAGTTTAATAATAGCACTCAGTGTTCCCGTATTAATGAAAAGAGTTATAAGTCAAAAAAACATGGTTGTTCCAATAGAAAATAATTCAAAGGACACACAAGCTAATATTATAAAAGAGTAAACAATTAAAACAGCTTAGAGTTAATATAATATCAATCGAAATGCAGTTATGATAAGTAGGTTTTGCAATACAATGTTTTATGAAGTACGAAACTAATGTCTTAGATTGTAACAATTAATAATCACAATAAGATACTAAGAGCGTATCAATAAAACCAAATAATAATTTTGTTGTGATAAGGATAGTCTTATAATTACAGGCGGCCCGCGATAGGGATAGGAAGGGTTTGTACTGGGCTGGCAGGCTTTTGGTTGCTTTATTTAATATATGTGGAAAGCCTGGCAGCCCAGTACCGAAGCGTAAGCGTAGCCCTGTATAGCCCGGGCCTTTAGGCATCGCCAAAATATTTACTTTTATGAAACTAATTGGCGTTCATAATTATTACCTCAAATTATCATGACTCTAATCGCTTAATGCGCGAACCTGATTAAATCTTTAGCAAATCACTCATTGTATAAACTCCTTTTTTATCAATCAACCATTCAGCGGCTTTAATAGCTCCTAGCGCAAATCCATCACGGCTATGTGCTTCGTGTGTAATATGAATTGCATCGATCGGTGCATCCCATTGCACAATATGTGTGCCTTTGACATCGGCCTCTCTCCTTGAAAGGATTGGCAATAAATTTTCTGTTTCAGTCGGTTGATTAATCCAACTATTGTATTTAGGAAACGCTTGCAATATACCTTCAGCAAGTGTTATTGCTGTACCACTTGGTGCATCTTTCTTAGTAAGGTGGTGAATTTCAGTTATAGTAGGGCGATAGTCAGCACCAAGCTTATTCATCATCATTGCTAAATACTTATTAAGCTCAAAAAAAATGTTTACTCCGACGCTAAAATTAGTTGCATAAAACATAGCTTGATTAGAATCTATGACAAGC
>CAYZQX010000201.1:0-7526 GCA_964480615.1 uncultured Chitinophagales bacterium
CAGCGAGGCACGAGCGAGGACTTGTAGCAAATAGCCCGGGCCGCAGGCATCGCCAAAACTGCATACTTATGAGTTATTTAGCAAGCCCTATGTAGTTGTGCTTAATCATAAAATATGGAGCAAAAAAAAAGGCCTCCCGATGAGGAGACCTTTGTATTTTAAACTAAGGAAGCGTATGTTTATTTAGCAATCATTAATCGCTTTGTGATGGATTGATTATCCATTGTCAATTTGATCAAATACAAGCCATTAGCTTGCTGGCTAATATCAATAAGTTCCGAGAATCCATTATTATATGTACCTTCATATTCCTTGATTAGCTTGCCTTGTAGATCGAGTACTTGTAATTTTAAATCCTTGTTTCCTTCAAAAGGCAAATTGATGGTTGCTAACCCATTGCTAGGGTTAGGCGTAATCTGTAAATTATTGACTGCTATATCATTGATTCCAGTGAGGCCTATTACAATTTGCGAGCTATAGGTAACCGTACAGCCAGTACCTGCTTCAGTAAGTTGTACGGATACGGTGTAAGTACCTACTTGAGAGAAGGTATGTGAAGGACTTGCCAATCCTGATGGATTAGTGCCATCTCCAAAACTCCAGAACCATCCAGCAACGCCTTCGGTACTATCGGCAAAAGGAATAGCAACATTGATCTGCCCGAATGCTGGAATACTTACTTGAGGGTAAAGCACTGAAATATCTAAATTCTGTACATATTCATCAGAACCGAAGGCATTCGTTACTGTAAGTGTTACAGTATAATTTCCATCGGCTGTATATTGATGAGAGGGGTTTTGTTCAGTGGACGTAGTTCCATCGTCAAAGTCCCAAGACCATGTGGAAGGGAAGAATACTGACTGATCATCGAATTCCACTAATCCTGAACAGGCACTTGTAGCTGCATACTCAAATGAGGCTTCAGGAGCAACTTCGGGGGCTATGCAATTAAATATTAATGCATACCCTGACATTGTTACATTGCCATCAGATTTTTCTTTCAATGTAATAGAAGATCCAGTAGAGGTTACGGTTCCACCTAATGGCAGTGTATTGCCATCAAAAACGCCGATTATAGGACTATTTGTATCTGGTCCGTCATAGATGGTCAATTCATCGCCGGATGCGCCAGCGATAGCTTCCATGTTAAATGTTAAAAATGTTAGCTCTACAGTAGCAGCTCCAGCAGGTGCAATAGTTACGGTACCATTGGAATTGTTGATGTAATTTCCATTTTCTCCACCCGAGTCATATAAGTATCCGTTACAAGCATCCACTACCTGTGGAGTTCCCTGAGCCACATTGACAACCTGACATGCTACATCCGACACGATAGCATCTTCCATCGTCATTACATCCGTACCAAGATCATTGGTTACTGTAAGCGTTACGGTATAAGTTCCATTTGAAGTATATACGTGGGATGGGTTTTCTTCAGTTGAAGTAGTACCATCGCCAAAATCCCATAACCATTCAGTAGGAACATTAATAGATTGGTCAGTAAATTGAATAGGCTCATCACCGCAAGCAAGTTGATCACTTAATGTGAATATAGCTTGAGGAACAGCTATTACACCTAAAGTCACTGGAATAGTGATCACCTCATTGCCAGGCTCATTAGTATGTATTTCGATACAATTCGTGTATTCTCCTGCTGTAAGACCATCAGAATTTAATACCACATCGATTGTAAAATCACCTGGATTAATGACTGAACCTGAGGCAGGGCTAAAACTAACCCAGCCATCGCCAGTATTAGGAGTAGGATTGCCTAAATTAAAATTAAGTCCGAATTCGCTATCAATAAATTCTCCACTTTGGATCACTTGATTGCTTCCTAGATCGATAATTTCAAAACTCTCCCAGACTGCTGCTCCTGTAGTAGGAAAACCATTAAAATTCACATTAAAATTATAAGTAAAACTGGGATCAATATCGCCAATAATAACCGAAACTTCCTGACCTACTGCTTCAAAACCATTAGGTCCGCTCTGGAAAAAGTTAAAATTCGCATCATTGATTTGCCAGTTGAAATTGTTAAATCCTCCACCAGTACCTACGCCAGCAGGACCTACTACATAATTTAATTGGTAGCCTGTAATGGTTACTGGAGTGCAGAGCTCTACAGTAAAGGTGCCTTGTCCTAATCCTGTATTGGCCAATGATATAGGCACGGTAACAAGCTGACCTGGCTCCATTGTTTCCTCAATTTCAGAAATATCAGTAGCGAAAGAAGGAGCTCCTTGACCTATACCTGCGATATCAACTACGATGGCATCAGGCGCATTTGATACAATTGTCATTTGTGTATCAAAATTGTCCATCGCATTAGGTGAGAAGGTTACTGTAACGATAGTGCTTTCGCTTGGGTCCAGTGTTAATGTAGAAGGTGACACGCTATATATTCCAGCAATTCCGAAATCAAATCCACTAATCTCTAATGGAGCTGTACCATTATTCGTTATTTCAAGATCTAAGCTTGTTTGGTCGCCATCGAGTATAGAACCAAAATCCAAAGATGTATTATCAACTTCGATACCAGCAATACCAATCACATTTAGGGTTATGGGTATTACTATTTGTGGATTTGTAGGAGCATTGCCATTAAGTATTATATTACCAGTATAAGTGCCTTGTATAAGTAGTGTCGCATCAATATTGAGGGTGAATGTGGAGCTGCCATCAGGGAAGCCTATTAGACCCGATTCAGGGGTTGCGGATAGCCATGTATCATTCGGGTTCAGTGTAGGGCTGAAAGTGCCAATGGTAGAATTATTACATAAATTTGAATTGGAAATATTGTCGCCAGTCGCAAGGTCAGTAATAATTACACTCGGACACCAAAAATCAGGATCTTCTTGTAAGATAGTATATGTATGATCAGGTATCAGATTACCTACTTCAAAACTCGTATTGCCCGAAGCATTCCAAGGGCCAGAAGTTTCCCACACTATTTCACCTGTGATATCGTCTTGAATTGAAATTTGAACTCCCGATGCTCCACTAAAAACAGATACAGAAACATTAAAACCAGTATTAAGAAAACCATTTCCAGCGATTAGATCCCAATTAAGATCACCTAGTCCGGCGTTACTAATTGTTACATCTTCAGTAGTAGTTTCGCCAGCATTAATTGTAAGTTCGATACTTTCGGGATTCACCGCCATTAGAGGAGCTCCTGTTCCATTCGCTGTAACATGTACTTGATGGTCTCCCATATTGGATTGTATGGTCATAATAAAATCATGAGCTTGTACTACTTCAGGGTTAAATGTTACAAATACAGGTTGGGTTGTGAATGGATATACACTAAATGTTTCTGGGGTTAAAGTAAACTGGTCATTATCGAAGAGGATTCCCGACACATCGAGATTGCCAGGACCCGCATTTGTGACTTCGACTATTAAGGTTTCGGATGTAAATTGTACCACATTGCCGAATTCTAAATCATTGGTATTAACTGACAATACACCTTCCCCGCTTACATTGAGTGCGCAAGGAACAATTACATCATTACCCGCATTAGAAGAGATTATTAGATTGGTTAACCAATCGCCGGCAGGTACTTGAGAGGAGTCAAATGTCACATTGATGGTTTGGGTTTGTCCTGCACCTATAGAACCAGTTGTAGGATCTACTGAAAGCCAATTAAAGTCGGAATCAATACCTGTCCATTTTATTGCATTGATTAGTATTTGTTCAGTCGAAGGATTTGATAACACATAAGTAAAACCAATATGAATAGCTTTTCCAGCGCCTATTTCTCTATAACTTATGGCTTCAGAACTATTTGTAGTCAAAAGATTTACCACATCATCATCTAACATATTGAAAAGTTGGCAACCAGAAGAACCAGTAAATGGGTCGCTTACATTTTCGGCTATCGGATGTGTAGGATCATTGAAAGATAAAGATGCTAAATCATCGGGTGATAAAAAGCCTGAATAGGTACAATCCATCAACCCTGAATTGGTCATTAGGTTAACAGAGTTAGAATTATTATAGGTGCCTGCAAATATTACTGTACCGCCGTTCGTAACAAAATCATTGAGTACATCAGCAAAACCAGTAAATACTTCAGGATCAACATTTCTTTGGTTAACTAAAAGAAGTATATCTTTTCCAGCTAATAATGTGGCCAATACTTCTGGATCTTCAGTATCAGTTTCAGTCATTAATGCAGATGCGAGGTTAGTTTCTATAGCTTCAACAATATTTTCATCTGAATTATTCATTGATAAATTTTGATTAGCTGTAGCGCCTATTCGATGATCATATTTTAATATAGTGATAGGTTCAGCAATGCTATTTTCCATACCTGAAATATTATATTCTAAATCACCTGTGCCTGTATTCGTAATTGTAAGCGGCAGGGTTGTTGTATTGGGAAACTCTAATTCGACATCGAAACTAGTTGGGTTAACCTGTATTTCTGCAGGACCCTGAACTATTATTTCTTGGGTATAAGGGGTAGCATCTCCACAACCATTGGATACAATAAGGGATACAGAATAAGTTCCCGGATTGGTATAGGTATGTACTGGATTAGCTTCAGTAGATGAAGTTTCATCCCCAAAATTCCATAAATAGTCCGCTGGGTTATCAGTGGACATGTCTTGGAAAGCTACCGGTGTGTTAAGAGCAGGATTATCATTATCAACTACGAACATGCCAGTGGGAGCTGAAGTACAGAGGGTCTCCCAATAACAATTCCAGCCATCCCAATTCACAGATCCATCGGAATCAAATAGAACAGTGATTGCTCCAGAAGTACTGATTATTTCAGATCCGTTATTTGGCAAAACCTCATCTTGATCAAATACGCCAAGAACAGTACCCGATGTGCCGACTCCATCAAAAATTGTTATGATGTCAAAAGGGTCACCTTCAATGTGAAATGTGCCATAAAATGTAATCGACAGAGGCGTATTGCCGGGTGGATCGATAATAAATGTGCCTGTTTCAAGATCTTGATAATTGCCATTAGGACCCCCACTATCATAAAGGATACCAAAGGAATCAGTTACCGTAACCGATCCTGAAATCGGCATATTGTATTCGGGTCCTTCTTGAGCACGTGCACAGAAAAAAACCATAGCCCAAATGGCTAGTAATGAGAAAATTTTATTCATATTACGGGATTTTGCTTTATTTGCAAAGTTACGATATTATTCCTATTTTACTAACTTCATGGCCATATTCAGCAATATTTGAACACGGAATTTGAATTTTAATATGGATTATTTTGAATATATTTGGCAGTAAGACTAAGATAAGTCAAGCGATTAGGATCTGATCGAATTATTACTTCGTAATTTGCAATGCTAGGGAAGTCCCCCCAAAAAAACTATACAGTTTTGCTCCATTGTGAGGGACAGTAATTTGCTGTTTTTTGGTACCTGTCCTTAGAATGATTTTAAGACATAGAGTATCACAACTTAGAATTTGAGTGATTGTACATGTTGGATTATATGCGAAAATTTCATTATTCATTGTTTGAATTTTTAACACATATAATGGGTGAAAAAAGCAAACTTTGATAGTCATAATAAGATAGTAAAAACTCTTTTATTAGGCGTATAAAAATATGTTACTGCGTTAGTGCGAACATCGAGTATTAACACATGAAATAACTGAGTAAAATTAACATTATAAAAGGGCTGTAGAGGATGACATAACTTTGTAAAATGTTCAAAATCCAAATCTTGGAAAATGAAAATGCTAACAAAAAAACAGTTTTTTTTCTCCTTGTTAATTTTTTAGAAAAAAGGATGTATATTTGCTGCTCAAAGCCAATTCATAGACTTTAATCCTTGTTTTTTATCCCCTTCTGGACTAAGTTCTCTATTTATTGGTTTAGAGAATTTAGGTTTCCAAAAACAACATATAATATTTTTTTACTTTTTTAATTCAAATGGGGATTTATGAAAATCGGAATTTATGTAGATGCGGTGAATATTAACCGCAATGGCGGTTATTCTATGAAATACGATATTCTTAAAGAATATTGTGGCCGCGAGGGTGAAGTAATTCGCCAAAACACCTATGTAACCTATGATCGCGAGCGTGCTGAAATTGATCGTGATTACAGAGAAAAGCAATTTGGGTATTATTCCATATTGCGCTCTTTTGGGTATAAGGTGCTTTCAAAACCTACCAAATGGTTTATGGATGAGGAGGGTAATAAGATTCCCAAATCTTCATCAGACATCGAAATTTCAACAGACCTTATGTTGGAAACTGCTAATTTGGATAAGGTGTACATGCTGACTGGTGATGGTGATTTTAAGCGTCTTGTACGCGCCATCCAGAGCAAAGGAGTTAGAGTAGAGCTCATAGGGTTTAAAAATGTTTCAACTGAATTAATTTTTGAGGCTGATTGGTTTGTGTCGGGTTATCTTATTCCGAATTTAGTACCTGTGGAAGGTCAGCAGCCTGAAGAATGGGGACAGGAGAATAGCCGTGTAAGAGGATCGGTATATGCAATTAATGACGGATTCGGATTTATGCGCTTTTTGAATCTTGAATTGGAATTTGAAGAGGTGTTTTTCCATTTTTCTGAAATGCCTCCACTCCACAGAGTAAGACTTGATGAAACTATGGAGTTTACCTTAATTCAAGGAGATCGCGGCTGGCAAGCCAAAGAAGTAAGACCTATGTAATATGCTATTCTTTGACTTAGTGTACAAGCACCTTGCTAATAGAACCTAAGGATAAGAACGCCAAAAAAAATAAAACCATTTAGTTCATACTAAGTGGTTTTTTTTATTGTCTCTAAGATAATAATTTTGAAATATATTGTGCATACTAGCATGGGTTTTTCGATGTTCAAGTATAAGCTTATAGAATCTAAAAAACCAAATGACTTGTAAATCTTATCATGGCGATGCCT
This sequence comes from uncultured Chitinophagales bacterium, assembly GCA_964480615.1. Classification (GTDB taxonomy): domain Bacteria; phylum Bacteroidota; class Bacteroidia; order Chitinophagales; family UBA2359; genus CAYZQX01. Next base: position 6,893 of record CAYZQX010000201.1, read on the forward strand.
ACGGCCCAGGCTATACAGGGCTTTCTGATTTTATTAGTTTTTTAAAGGCCATCAGAATCTTCGCAAGCTCGATTTGTTGACGCTCCGGTACTGGGTTGGCAGGCTTTTGACTATAGTTGTTTTCAGCAACTAAAAGCCTGCCAATCCAGTACAAACCCTTCCTATCCTTATCGCTGGCTGCGCGATTTAAGATTCCCGAAACTGGATTTTGCGATAGGAACTACATTAAGTCTAGTGTCCAATATCCAGTGTCTAGTTATAGCGATAGGGATCGCAGCAAACCAAGCGATAGCGCAGGTTCTTGTTGCCATTAGAATAATAACAAATTCACAAGCACACCCCACAGCGAGAAACCAAGCTATGCGCAGGTTTTGGCTTGCCATTGAAAATAAACTATTCAACAAGTAGCGAGGAGTATAGCGTAAAACCAAGCGATAGCGCAGGTTCTTGTTACCTATAAAAAATTAATATTTCACAAGCAATCAAGCCATAGCGCAGATTCTTGCTACCTATGGCTAAAATAAAGTTGCAAGTAACCCGGGCCGCAGGCATCGCCATAATCGCAAACTTATGAGTTACTTAGGGCTTGCTAAATAACTCCGAAATCATTTATACTAAAAGATTATGGAATATG
>CAYZQX010000202.1:0-7459 GCA_964480615.1 uncultured Chitinophagales bacterium
GATTCTGGCTCACCAAAAGAAAATAAAAAGCCAGAAATAGCCCGGGCCTGAAAGGCATCGCCATAATTACTTGTTTTTTTATATATAAGGCAAGCGCTATTAATGTAAGTAACATTCCATTTATAGCAATTTTTATTTTGTTGTATAAGGTTGTAGTATTAAAAAATGAAGGCGAAACTTGTTGTGCTAAAATAGCAATTTCGGATATGCAAAATACGCGCTAAGTTAGAACTTATTCCGCCTTCATTTGTTTTATTATTTCTTGTGATATATTAATCGATCAGAAAAAATTTGGGGTATAGATATAAATTAATTAAGAGGGTGATTATAGCAGGTCTATTATCTTGTCGGCCTCTCTTATGCCGCTAAGATATGCGCCATGTGCATTAGAAAAATAATCTACTTCCGTATGCTCACCAGCAAAAAATAACTTGTTATTTACCGACACTGAAAGCTCCTCAAAGTCAGACATATCGGACCCTACTGAGGTGTAAGAATACGAGCCATAACTGTTTTCATTGGATTGCCATCTAGTGCGCAATAGGTTTGTGGGATAGGGAATATCTGCACCATACATATCCTTGAGATGAAGCATGATGTCTTCAATAATTTGCTGATCGCTCATAGTCTCCGTTAGCCTAGCATAGTCCGCATAGGCAAAAGTCATTAGCGCATTGGTATTAGGATGAAACTTTTTTACGTTTACAAAGTAGTTGTACTTATCGCGTTCTTCAGGTGTGTAAACAATGTATTGTACATCATCCCAAAAAGCAGTATCCCATGTCAATAAAAATTTATTAACACAGTTCATATTCATTTTTTGAATGGCCGATTGCTTGGAACTGGGTAGTGTTGGTGTGAATTCTATAACATTCGCTTTTAATACACCTAGTGGTACAGTCACAAGTACATAGTCAGCCTCAGTTATTGTCCCGTTGTGTGTGATTTTTATGGAAGCTCCTGAATGGTCGATTTTTGTAACCCGTTGATTGAGCATAACATTAAGACCACTAGCTAAGAAGTTAGGGATAGTATCATAACCATTAGTAGATATTTTTTCAATTCCTTCGAATTCCTCACCTTCATAATAGTTAAGAGAAGAAAGATTGTCTAAGTCACCAGTATCGAAAGTCAGATAGGTAGATAGAAAAAATTTCCAAAGGCGATTATTGGCATATTGTGGATACAAATTGGTGAATACAGTTTCAAAACTTTCAGTATTGTTTCCATTATTCATCATCGTTTCTAACACTTCGTAAAATGCTTCTTCGGTACTATAATAAAGGTCTTCAGTTATTTCCAAACCCCCTATATCATAGGACACAATACTCTCGTCGTCCGTAAAAAATGTTTCCATGCCTGCTTCTTGGGCTAGGCTGGTTATAGGATTGCCATCAATGCCATGTATCCAGCTCGCACCTTCGTCAAATGCGATGCCAAGACTTCTATTAGTCCTTAATCGCCCACCTACCTTATCCTGCGCTTCGAGCACAATAACATTGAACCCTTTTTCCTTTAGTTTTTTTGCTGCAGCCAGACCTGAAATTCCAGCTCCAACTACTACGACAGTTTTTCCATTAGGATCGGTTATTTCATCGGTATCACATGAACTTGCCAGTAAGCTGCTTGCCATTAGTATTAATGGCAATCCCTTTAGAGATTCCTTAATAAATTTTCTTCTTTGCATATTTATAAATATTTGGTATTGTTAGTTTGCGAATTGTGTTTTTTGGCTAGGGAGAATTTATTCTGCTAGTTCATTTTATTCATTACTGATATTGAAACACAATTTTTTTTTAGGAGGGTAGTAGAGGGGCTAAAAATCTATGTTATATATTCGTGATACAATCAATCTGAATTCTGGTAAATTCTTTATATTGTTGATTCGCTATGACCTAGGAGAATTTGGCCGCAAAATAAACAATAATTATTTGATTTGAAATAAATACTGAACATTGTTTGCTAGAAAATGAATATCCCTATTATGTAATTGTTCAATAAAATTAGATAATGCTTCGATAAACCATATTTAATCTTTTGGTTATTGAATAAGTTTATTATCTAGAAAATTATATCAATTTTTTATGAATTATCCAAAATGCAAATTACCTGTATTCTTTTCTTTTCATAATTGGTTAATTAAACAGAATTTCTAATGTTCCACGATATTCTATATCTTGGCCGTAGGCATTTGCAGGTGTGAAATGGAGAGATTTAATGTAGGGTGTGAAAAACTCATATAGCTTCATCTCTGTTTCATTTTCAAACTTTGATTTTAGAGGTTGATCTAATTTCAGTTGACCCTCTAATGAGATAGTTACTGCTATGTATATCCTGTTCTGCCAAGATTCTATTTGAATTCTTTCTATTTTATTGTTAAGTGCCTCATTATAGTTAGTACATATAGGTACTTGATCAATAATATCTTCTTCATTCGCAACGGCGATATGAAGATATTGTGGGGAAAATACGACCTCAATATTAAAAAACTGGGTACTTATTGCTGGTTGTTTTAATTCGTTATACTCCTCACTTGTAATTGCTTTTCCTGTGAAATCATAATACTGTATTTCCATCTTAGTAGTTTCATTGGCTTCACTTTTGATTTTGGAAAATACAGTCCTAGATTCTATCATTCCATTGTGCCAATAATTTTCGATCAATTTGTGATATGGTTCTCCTAATTTTATTTTTTCATTATTCAATGGAAGTCCTTTGTAGTTGTTTTGAAGATGGATGATTAAATAATCTTTTTCCACAATGCTTACCTGTTCTGCAATAATCCCATTAGTGTAATACCGCGTATAAGGATTTCTGCCTTCTATAGTTGTTGAAAAGTCTGTGACAGCAGCTAGTTTACCTTGTAGCGAATAGGTCTTATATAGACCTGTTATTTTTCCCTTTGCAACTTCATATTCATGTTTTAGATTGCCGTTTTTGTAATAACTTTTATCTATGCCACTGTATTTTAAGCTTATAGCCTTGCCTTCTTGATCTGTAAAATAGGTGTCAATATTTTTCTTTATGTGATTATTTATGATTGTTATTACCTGTTTGCTTGTTTTGTTGTGTTGATCACTTAAGATTTCTAGGTTTTTATATTTATCGAATAAGTATAGGGGGTCTTTGCCTATGGATTCGTCTAGTTCAAGTTTGTTATTATTATAAATTGTATAGGCATCTTTAAAAATTTGAGATGATTTTAGAGCACCGATTTGTTCTAAGAAATTTATTACGAAAGGAAAATGACAAGATAAATTTTGATTGAATAATAAAAGAAAACCATAGCTATCAATCCGATGGTCAAGCCAGTAGTAGAGATAAGCAAATGTTTCCCAGTCATCTAATTGTTCGAAGCAGGATTGTTTTATGTTTTCTATTGTTCCTATTTGGTTTACTAATGCTGTGTTGAGTATGGATACATAAGATGATTGTTTCTCATATATGTTTAGGGGATCGATCTTGTAAGGCTTCATAATTATAATGATGCGTCAAAAATAATACAATAATTTATTATTTAATGTAGCTGCACAGTTTTCTGTATTATGCATTTATTTTATTTTTTAAAAAAAAAGCTATACACTAAAATAGCATTAATATACTATTTAAGTGTATAGCTGGTCAATCTCGTTATATTTGCTTGTTCAGGTCAGGTTATCTAACTACTGCGCAATAGCAAAAAAAATGAATCTTTATATTTCTATTAACACTAATTTAATAATGCAATTATTATTAGCATCATTGCCTCCTTAAAACCGATCTAGATTCATTACTTTATCCCAAGCAGTTATAAAGTCATTAATAAATTTTTGACCGTTATCAGCACAAGCATATACTTCGGCGATTGCACGCAACTCTGAGTTGGATCCAAATATTAAATCTGCACGAGTTGCTGTCCATTTTTGTTTACCAGTAGTGGTGTCTAAACCTTGAAATGTTTCACCTGTTTCTGATGTTGCTTTCCACTTGGTATCGAATTGTAGTAAATTAGTAAAAAAGTCGTTACTAAGTACCTGCGGGCGATCGGTGAATACCCCGTGCTTAGATCCGTCATAGTTGGTATCTAATACACGTAAGCCACCTATAAGGGCAGTCATTTCAGGGATGGAAAGGGTGAGCAGTTGGGCTTTATCTACAAGTAATTCTTCAGTTATTGCTTTGCAATTTTCGCTTTTATAGTTGCGGAATCCATCAGCTTTAGGCTCTAGTACGGCAAATGACTCCATGTCTGTCTGAGCAGCACTAGCATCACCACGGCCAGGACTAAATGGAACATTAACATGATAGCCACCATCTTTAGCTGCTTTTTCTATCGCTGCACAACCACCTAAAACAATTAGATCAGCTAGTGATACTTTTTTGTTTCCATTGTTAAAAGCATTTTGGATTTCTCCAAGCTTATGGAGTACAGTTTTTAGCTGTATAGGGTTATTAACCTCCCAGTTGTTTTGAGGGGCTAATCTTATCCTTGCGCCATTAGCACCACCGCGCTTATCGGATCCACGGAAGGTGGAAGCTGAAGCCCAAGCAGTTGCTACAAGTTGTGAGATCGTAAGTCCTGAGTTCAATATTTTTTCTTTTAGTTCCGCTATATCAGCATCGCTAATTGTAGAACAAGTAGAATCCGATACAGGATCCTGCCATATTAATTCCTCCTGAGGCACCTCAGGTCCTAAATAGCAAGCACGTGGCCCCATATCGCGATGGGTTAGCTTGAACCAAGCCCTGGCAAATGCATCGGCAAATGCTTCTGGGTTTTCGTGAAAACGCTTGGATATAGGTGCATATTTAGGATCAAGTTTTAATGCTAGATCGGCCGTAGTCATCATAGGAGCATGTGTGACTCCTTCTAGGTGTGCATCGGGAACAAGACTAGCAGCATTGGGGTCAGTAGGAATCCACTGGTGTGCGCCGGCAGGGCTCTTCACAAGCTTCCAGTCATAGCCGAATAAGGTGTCAAAATAGCTTGTATCCCACTTGGTAGGGGTAGGAGTCCATGCACCTTCTATACCACTGGTTATAGCATCCTGAGCCTTACCTATGCCATAGCTGCTCAGCCATCCTTGGCTTTGCGCCTCGATACTTGCAGCTTCGGGCTCACGTCCCACTAGTGCCGCATTTCCAGCACCATGTGCCTTTCCAAATGTGTGTCCTCCAGCTACCAAGGCGACTGTTTCCTCATCATTCATAGCCATCCTTGCAAATGTTTCACGGATATCTATAGCTGATGCTAGGGGGTCAGGATTGCCATTAGGCCCTTCAGGGTTTACATAGATAAGACCCATCTGTACAGCAGCTAATGGATTCTCTAACTCGCGATCGCCCTGATAACGCTTGTCCCCTAGCCATTCTAACTCTGAACCCCAATATACATCCTCTTCCGATTGCCATATATCCGTTCTGCCACCACCAAAACCAAAAGTATTAAAACCCATTGACTCTAATGCGCAATTGCCTGCTAAAATCATCAAGTCAGCCCAGGAAATTTTATTGCCATATTTTTGTTTTATTGGCCATAACAAGAGACGAGCCTTGTCTAAGTTGCCATTGTCTGGCCAGCTGTTGACAGGCGCAAATCGCTGGTTGCCGGTAGAAGCCCCACCACGTCCATCAGACACGCGATAGGTACCTGCACTATGCCATGCCATACGGATAAATAAAGGCCCATAATGACCATAATCAGCAGGCCACCAATCTTGTGAACTTGTCATTAAGGTATATATGTCTTGCTTCAATGCTGGCAAGTCTAAGCTCTTAAATGCTGCAGCATAATCAAAGCCCTTATCCATCGGATTGGATAGCGGTGAGTGCTGACGCAGTATGTTGAGATTTAGGCGATTAGGCCACCAATCTCTGTTCGATGTGCCAGTTGATTGTTTCATCTGCCCATTGTGAAATGGACACTTACTTTCATTGGGATTACTCATATAATTTATTGATTAAAAAAAATATTTTTCAATGGTAGTTTTTACCTCACAATGGTAGTTTTTATACCACCATAATTAATAAAAACTTTCTTCGTCCTCTGATTAGCCTTCAGTATATGAAAATGAACATACACAGCCTTCAATAATTGATCTTCAAAAGAACAAAATTGTAAAAACTAATAACTAGACATATTCTAATTCAGTCTTTCCTTTGGGCGAACCTTCGCTGGTTCGCACACTCACCACCGAAGTCAGGCTATTACAGGCTACGCTATCGCTTCGGTATGTATATAGGGTTAGCAGCCATTTATACAGCCACCCTATATACATACTAAACCTTTCATATCCTTTTCGCGATGTTGACTAGCTAATAACAGTCGGTCGCCTTATTGCCCAGTTTTCAATATTAATACTCTACACCCATAACACCCTATATTGAAAGGCAGTATTGCTCCATAACTTATTGAAACTATGTGTTAACCAGTGATTTGTAATATTGTTCTTATGGAACTTCTTTATACTAAATCAACTACACTGTGCACCATCAATAGGTCTAACTTATTACCAGCTATATTCTTTTGAAAATATTAATTGCATAAAAAAATGCATTTTAATATTTTTAAAAATTTCCCTGCAAATATAAGGAAAAATATTATCGATATTTACGATATTATGGATGTTATTATTGATGGTGTGAATAATATTGAGTTAATTTGTAAGATGAATATACAGCAGATTCAATACATACTGGCAGTCGAGGAGTGGAAGCATTTTGAGCAGGCTGCTGAGCATTGTTTTGTTACCCAATCTACATTGAGCACTATGATAGGCCGATATGAAGAGGAAATAGGCATTAAGATTTTCGACCGTAAGACCAAGCCACTCACTATTACCCACGAAGGCAAGCTCATCATTCAGCAACTGAGATTGATTCAAAAGGAAATGGACGGCCTAGATAACATCATTCAAGAACTCAAAGGCGAAATGATCGGAAGTCTAAGACTTGGAATAATTCCCACAGTAGCACCATATATACTGCCATTATTTCTCGCTAATTTCGCTAAGGTATTCCCCAAGCTCCGTATTGTAGTTCAGGAAATGACAACTCCTGAAATTGTTAAAGCCTTAAAAAACAGGTCACTAGATGTAGGGATAGCGGCCATTCCTCTGGCGGATGAGGAGTTGCTGGAGGATCAACTATACATCGAATCATTTTTGCTATTCGATTGTTATTCTAAAAAGATTGCGCGTAAGGTTACCATTGATAGTTTGGATTATGAACATCTGTTACTACTACAAGAAGGACATTGCCTGCGTACACAGGTGGAGCAGATATGTAAACTATCAAAAATCAATACCTCAAAAACCACAAATTTTGAATTTAAAGCGGGCTCTATCGACAGTTTGATAAGATATGCTAAGGCTAATAAAGGCATTACACTACTGCCTTATATGTCCACACTAGATCTTCCACAAGATGATAGGCTGAGATTATCTACCTTTATTTCGCCTGTACCAGTAAGATCCATAGG
>CAYZQX010000203.1:0-7442 GCA_964480615.1 uncultured Chitinophagales bacterium
AATAGAATGGATATGTTAAATACTGCTTATAAAGATGCCTATATAGAAGAATACAAAGGACAGGTACTCGAAAAACTCAATGTGGTGTATGTGGCACTTACCAGAGCTGGAGAAAAAATGTATTTATTTACACCCAAAAACATCCCCAAAAAAAATTCAAAAACAAAGGAGGAGGACGATAATTCTAACACCACAATCAAAGCAACTATGCAGGAGGTACTAAATAAATTTATTGATACCACTCCACCAAGCTACGTGAACATCGAATTGGGGATATTCAATTATGGTGAAGACATACGCAAAAATACACAGCAAAAAGAAGTTATGACTCAACCCAATCAAATCTTCTATACACCTACCCTATTCAATAAACCCATACCTATCAATAGTCAATTAGCCAACCAGGTGGAAGAGGAAGTATTCCTATACGCTAGCTACATGGCGACTAAGATGGGAATTATTGTCCACAAGATATTTGAAAAATCATTATTACTCAAAGATTTCAATGCCCAAATAAAATCAATGCATATTACTGGTGTAATTAACAATTCCGAATACGATGAACTGACTAATCTATTCGATGAGATTACAATACTACCGATAATTCAAGATTGGTTTAGTGGTAATTATGAAGTTTGGCGCGAAAGAGAAATATTAATCAATGGTCATGTTATAAGACCTGATAGAGTATTGCTCAAAAACAAGGACGCAATCATTATAGATTTCAAGCGAGAAAAAGAAGATGAGCGATATGCAACTCAAATCAATGATTATGCACATAGTCTAGAGCATTTAGGTTATCAAGTGATTTCAAAAAACATTTTTTATACCCAATCCCTACAAATAAAATCCTTCTAATGAGCCTCAGTTTTTTACAATCCGCATTATCCTATCTACCATCCGATGAAAAACTATGGGACAAGTATCTATTTGTATTTCCTACTAAGCGAGCTGCCATTTTATTCAATGACTTAATCAAGGAAAAATACAGTGATAAGAACTTTATCTTCCCTAAATTAGTAAGCATCACAGAACTGATTAGTGAGCTCACCCAAAAAGAAGTTGCACCCGAACTCATTCTATTGCACAATTTATATATTGAATACCACAAATTTTATCCCGATAAAACATTTTGGCAGTTCACAACCTTAGGCAAGAGTTTGCTAAAAGATTTTGATGAGCTGGATAGGTATTTAGTAAATGCCAAGGACTTATTTCGAGACTTTGAATATTGGAAGGACACTGAAATTATTCCTGAATTGCAAGAGGAGATCAGGGCAGTAATGCGTCTGTTTCGGTTTCACCTTATTGACTCCAATTCGCCATTGCAGTCAGGATTTATGGATCTATGGAAAAACCTCAATTCCATCTACCATAATTTTATTCAAAGTTGTGTGAAACAGGAAACTTATAGCGAGGGTTATCTCTATCGCTCCTTAGCTGAAACTGGCCCTTCAACATCCTTACAACAGGAAATTACACACACCATCTTTTGCGGGTTCTTTTCGCTTTCTACAGCTGAGGAAAAGATTATCGAGTTTTTCATCAATAAAGGCAACACAAAGCTATTATGGGATTCCGATCGATTTTATGCCGAAAACCCCTATCATGAAGCCTATAATGTAATAAAAAAAATAAAGAAAAAATGGTCTCCAGAGATTAGCCATTGGATAGAAAATGATGGTTTTAGCGAGCCTAAAAAAATTAATACTTATTACACCCTACACAGTCAGGAAATGGCAGCGATGGGTATGGAAATTATTCAACAAATACCGATTGAAGAACATCCACATACCGTATTGGTCTTGATGGATGAGTCTTGGATACAAGCTCTGCTCCCGTTGATACCCACAGCCCTAAAGTCTTATAACATATCCATGGGTTATAAACTCACTTATGCGCATTATCCTGCATATATTGAACTAATTACATCCCTTAGAAACACGACTGATGGATTTGAAAAGCTAATGTCCCACCCCATAACAGAATTGTTAGAATCAGATGAAACTGTCGAAAACCAATTTAAACTAGTAGATTCAACACCATTAAACAAAGAAACATTCATTAATTTAATCAAAGGCAACACGCTAAAAAATCTGCTTGCTGCCTCGATCACCTTCGCAACCTATATTGATCATTTAATTGAACTCTTACAAACTATATTTGAAAAAACTAATATTTTAAATAAGGACACAAATTCCTTAGATAATCTTTTGATAGGAGCTACTATCAAGGAGTTTAGAAAACTAAAAATAATCGTTTTGCAAATAGGTGATCAAGTCCCTGAAAATTTTTGGAATAAGTTGATCGATATAGCACTTTCGAGCTGCAAGATCAACTTTGAAGGAAGGGCCAATGATGGGTTGCAAATTATGGGTTTCTTAGAGACGCGATGCCTCGATTATAAGCATGTGATTATCCTTGGTGCGAACGAAGGATTATTACCAGCTTCACCTAATCAAATTAGCTTACTGCCCAATAGCATAAAAAAAGCTTTCGGCTTACCTGTAATGGAAGAACACGACGCCATATTTTCATTCCACTTTTACCGACTATTACAGCGTGCTGATAATGTCCACTTAGTGATAGGCACAGCTAAGGAAGCAATAGCAGGTGCCGAACCAAGTCGCTATATAAAGCAATTGAAATACGCCAAAATGGAATATCCAAATGCAACAATAAATAGGGCAAGTTTCCAGGCTGTAAACAACCATCAATCTACCATCCATAACTATCCTGCTATCACCATACCAAAAACTAAAAAAACGAGAATGTTATTAAAACAATTCAGATCACCAAAATCCAATACGCGAACACAACCAAAAAAATACTTTTCCCCCACCTCCATCACTACATACATTCATTGTAGTTTGAAATTTTATTACCGCTACCTATTAAAATTACAACCCGAAGATCAACCTTCTATAGAACTAGATCCTCGAAACATGGGCTTATTATTTCACAAGCTTGCCGAATCTATATACCCCAAAACCCATACCATGATGGATAAAAATCTACTAAAGAAAATCAGTACTAAAGAATATATTCAAGCACATAGGATGACATTCTTAGAACATTGGTGTAAAGAAAATAATATCGAATATCCGATGAGTGCCTATAATGATCTACTATTAGCCACATTGCAAATTGTATTAAGTAAGCTGATGATGAATGAAGCCTCTAATGAATCCTATCTATTAATGGGTAAGGAAGAATCCATAAAGACCCTACTCAAGGTAAGCACTAATTGGATGATTGGCATTCAAGGCAATATGGACAGATTTGATAAAATAGGTGATGATTTTAGAATAGTAGATTACAAGCTAGGGAAGACCAAGAAAGCTGCCAGCCTTCCTGTATCGAATAATGATAATCCCGAAACTTGGGAAAAGTTTTTTAATAACCCTAGCAATTTACACCTCATTCAACTGCTCCTATATGCTTCAATTCTGCGCAAAACCACTCCTGGCAACTATAATATCAACATACTGCTGTATTACTTACAATCGCTAGAGAATAGTTATATGCCTACTTATCAAAACCTATTAGGATCATACGATTTTCAAAAAAAATTCTATAAAATGTTAAGAGGCAAACTAAGAGAATTATTCAATCCATCCATTCCATTTGAACAGACGAAGGACCTCAAAAAATGTTTGCATTGTGATTACAAAAATCTATGCAAGCGTTAATTTTGGGTATGCCATCATTAGGTCTTCAGCTTCAACATTATTGCAAGAATCACCATCAAACAGCTACAATTAGGATTATTGAATCATAAAAAGAGAGCATGCTGTGCCTTTAATTTAAAGCCAGATGCAAAGATCTTGAATCTTGTGTCCAGACTAAAATAATGTCAGTACCTATTAGAAATGATTTCGGAATAGATCATTTGAAATTTTGCACTGTAATTATACTAGAGTTTGAGCATAGGAAATTCTAACCCTAACATTTTATCAGTACAATACAATCGTCTTTAAAAGCCGATAAATGAAGATGAATAAGTGCATAACATGTTCCCTAGATGTGTCAAATAGAGCACACCATTCCTCACAATAGACTCAACATTTCTTCTTTGATTTTATTAGCGAGGGTTTGTGCCATTTCAGCATTAGGAGCCTCAGAATATATCCTAATGATAGGTTCCGTATTAGACTTGCGCAAGTGCACCCATCCTTGCTTAAAATCGATCTTTAATCCATCAATTGTTGAAGTTTTTTCATTGGCATACATCGTTGCGAGTTGAGCGAGTAGCTGTTCCATATCCAATCCCACAGGCAATGCAATTTTATCTTTCACCATCTCATAATGAGTATAGGATTTACGTAGCTCTGACACTTTAATTTTTCGTTCAGCAAGAAGACTCATAAAAAGGGCTATACCGACTAAGGCATCCCGACCATAATGCAGCTCAGGTAATATTATGCCGCCATTTCCTTCACCACCTATTATTGCATTTCTCTTTTTCATTTCGGCAACTACATTCACTTCACCCACTGCCGCAGCATAATATTTACACTTGTATTTTTTAGTAACATCGGCAAGTGCGCGTGAGGAGGATAAATTACTAACAGTCGCGCCAGCTTGGTGTGCAAGCACATAATCAGCGATGGCTACAAGGCTATATTCTTCACCGAAAGGATCTCCATTTTCATCAATAAAAACCAATCTATCCACATCGGGATCCACAGCAATTCCAAAATTTGCTTTTTCCTTTATCACCGCTTTCCGAAGATCGGATAAATTTTCAGTGAGCGGCTCTGGGTTATGAGCGAACACACCCATATTCTTGCTATTGATCACACGATAGTCCTGGACCCCTAGGGCATCCAACAAGACAGGTACTGCCTTAGCCCCTGTGCTATTAATTGCATCGACCACAATTTTCCATTTGCGCTTTTTCACAAGGCTGGTTTGCACAAGCTTCAATTTGAGTATCTGCTGCACATGATCTTCGATGGCATGCTTGTATTTGGTAATCTTTCCTAGCTGCTGTGCCCCACTGAAGTCATATATGCCCGTAGCGGCAATATCTAGCACCTGCTGAATGGAGAGCCCATCTAAAAATTCGCCTGCCGCATTGAGCAATTTTAGCGCATTCCATTCGATATTATTGTGGCTAGCAGTGAGGATAATGCCGCCCTGCGCCTGATGCAAGACTACAGCCATCTCTACACTAGGAGTGGTAGAATAACCCGTATCCACTACATCGATACCCAGCCCTATTAATGTGTTTGCTACCAACTCACTGACCATGGAACCGGAAAGCCGTCCATCGCGACCTATCACAACTTTGTTTTTTTTGTTCCTAAGTTTGAGCCAGCTGCCATAAGCGCTAGCGAATTGTACGATGTCGATTGGTGTCAAATTATCGCCGGGACTGCCACCTATTGTACCCCTAAGACCAGAAATGGATTTGATTAATGACATTTTTAACTATTTTTGATGCTGATGGAAAAAATTCCCGCAAATGTACCAAAGACTAATCATCCTTCCAAACCTTGGTTTGAAGAATGGTTCGATTCACCCTATTATCAAATATTGTATAGCCATCGCAATGATGATGAAGCCTATCAATTCATTCATAATCTCACAACCTACTTACACTTACAGGAAGGACAGTCAGCACTGGATCTAGCATGTGGCAATGGCCGTCACACAGCCGCACTTGCAAGCTTTGGATTAAAGATGACAGGCAAGGACTTGAGCAAAGAAAGCATCGCAATAGCCATCGCGAGAAATAAAGCCGCTATTGAATTTGTAATTGGAGATATAAGAAAGCCCACAAGCCCCTATAATTTCAATTTTGTATTTAGTCTATTTACAAGTCTGGGGTATTTCGATCGCCAAGACGATGATCAAGCAGTAGTCGATGCTGTCTATCATTCTCTTACCGATCATGGAATATGGATAATCGATTTTTTTAATGCTGAATTAGTTGTGAAAAATTTAGTACCCTATGAAACTAAATATATCAATAACATTACATTTAACATCCATAAAAAAATCGAAGATGGCTATGTGATAAAACATATTGAAGTAATAGATCAACAAATAGTCCACAATTACAGTGAAAAAGTAAGATTATTCACTTATGAAGATTTTAAATTACTCTGTAAAAACTATTTTGACATCATTGATGTATTTGGTGATTACCAACTAAATACTAAGCACATTGATTCACCACGTATGATCCTAGTGTTATCCAAAATAAATACGTTATAAGTAACGCCCACACATTGACCCTTTTAAGTCTATCAAAATTGCAAGCACTTGTAAGAGCGCAGATAGCTATGTTTTGTTTAGTTCAGTTCTTCAAAGAAACCTGTTTGCTTATTCTTACGCACATTATCCCAGTTAAAATAACGGCCATTCATCGCTATATAAACTCCTGGAGGCAATGACTGTGCAAAAGCCAATGCACTACCCAAGTTAAAAAATCCATCCGAAGAGGTACCGAATTTATAAGGTATCATAGCGCCAGTAATAACTATAGTTTTATCTATTGGCTCTTTAGCTAAGAATGCAGCCGTTCTAGTCATTGTATCAGTGCCATGAGTTATGACGATGTGTTTTTCTTTACAAGCCTTACAATTAGAAACAATCAATTCGCGATCAGCATCAGTCATTTCCATACTATCAACCATCATCAGTGTCCTAAAATTAATGTCTAATGTAGAGCGTCCTCTTTCGAGCATCTCAGGCAAATGTGTGTCTTCAAAGAAGAGCTCCCCAGTAATAAAATTATATTCTTTATCAAAAGTACCTCCTGTAATAAAGATGCGCAAATTTTCATTTTCCATAATGCTATTAATAAAATTAAACTGCCTCCAATTAATGAAATAATACAAACTAAAAACGAGCTCAAAAACCTCAATTGCACCTTGTCAATCAGGCCACCGAAACTACCATTCTCTCGCAAAATTAGTTTTTATTTATAATATAGGAAATTACAGCACTTCACTTCTACAGTATGGTAATTACACTTGGGACATGATTGCATTTTCTATCAAGTAATACATTACAATAAATAAAGCGACTATTTTCTTGGGGGATGCCTGCCCTCAATAAATTTGCTTAAGATATATAACTCTGGTTTATGGGCAGGCCCGCGCTTTACGCTACTATCTTTTAGGAGGCAAAACCCTTACACAATCAAATCGTATTGTTTGAGACAAAAAATTATTCATATTCTAAACAAATCGCAAATACAAGGCCTCCTAAAAGGATATCCGCTGCAATCGCTATCCCGAAAAAGCAGATACTAAAAGAAATTAGGGTTCGCAAATACTATATAGATGATCTAAAATCGATTCGTTTCAGCAATAAAGCTAGTACCATAAAAATATCAAATTTCCTTTTACCTATTGTTTATTCAGGTTGTATTCGCGATAGGGATGCGGAATGGTTTAGTCTTATTCACTGACTCCCATCACTGATGT
>CAYZQX010000204.1:0-7429 GCA_964480615.1 uncultured Chitinophagales bacterium
ATTTTCACTTGGTTTTTTTTGTCAAGCTATTTTAGGCATGCACAGGTCGTAAATCGTAAATCGGGTATCGAAAATCGCGCAGCAGCGATAGGGATAGGAAGGGTTTGTACTGTGTTTGCTGGCTTTCTATATTGTTTTATTAAAGCGACTAAAAGCCAGCAAACACAGTACCGGAGCGTCAGCGTAGCCCTGTATAGCCCGGGCCGTAGGCATCGCCATTATCCTTGATATTTTTATTATAAGTAACAATGATTGTCCTTATTGGCGAACTAATTTTTGTGGCTTTTTATAAATTAGTTTTAGTAGAATTATTATACCTCATTACTCAACTGCCTCAGCTGTTACATTAGATAAAATATAATTACAACATCAATTCTATTGATGAGTTTTTCTTGTATAGTTTAAGCTTACAATTCAATTATTCATTTCCACCAGATCTCTAATAGAAAAATATCGAATAGGTTTATGGATTCCAATTGTTATAACCACCAGCTAATTCATATACTTGCTTAAACCCACTGCCCATCATAAAATCAGTGGCTTTCTTGCTTCTACCACCTGCTTGACAATACACTATTACTGGTTGTGACTTATCTAGTGCTAAAATTTGCTTATCAAATTGATCACCATTAAAATCAACATTAACGGCATTAGGTAAGTGGCCGTCCTTATATTCTTCAGGCGTCCGAACATCTAATACGAGGATATTGGGTTGACTGGCTATTAGCGCTTTTATTTTGGGTGCATCAGCTAATTCATAATTGCCTTTAACAGGTGCTGAATTGGTGTTAGGGGCTGGTTGTGACTGACAGCTTGTTAGGCTAATGGTCAATATTAGGCTTAGACTGAAGGCCAATATCTGTGATTTCATAGGAATAAAATTATTATGTAAATATACGGATTTTTTCAATGAGTATGTCTTGAGAAGTGACCATCTTTTTCAGTTTGACAATTTTTTAAGTATTTTCAATTTCTTTGTTTTTTTGGTCTAATTATTGGTGTCTTTGGTGGATTAGGGACATTTTAGGTCTAGGATTAATCATTATAACATTAATTATATGTTTAACCTATAAAAAAATTGGAAATATCCCATCTATTAACTACATTTATCCCAAATTAGTCAGCTATGTTTAGAACCTTACTTTTGTTTGTATTGTGTTTGAGTGTTCAAGGGTTGTCAGGAGGTATAGGCGATAATATTTGGTTTCCTATAAAATCGAGTGATCCTAAGCCATTGGAATGTAGTTTAGTAAGTACAAATAGTCAAGAAACGATAATCAATGTTAATATCACAGGCTATTATTTAAAAGATATATTGGTGAATGGAGAAGCACAGAAAATTTTACGTGCAAGAAATTCTACACCTATTTTGGAGAAAGGTAGCCCTGACTTATGTAAAATAGATTTACCCATATTAATGCCAAATGTGAATGGTATGAATGTGGAGGTTGTATGTGGTACCTACGAAGATATTCCCAACATATTAATTGCACCATCAAAGGGCAATCTCACGAGAGATATTGATCCTACAACTATTCCTTATGCTCAAGGATCAGTGTATTTACAAGATGGATTTTATCCCTATAAAGTAGCGGCTTTTAAAAATGATCCATATATCATTAGAGATACAAGAGGGCAATCACTATGGATATACCCATTTCAATACAACCCAATTACCAAAGTACTAAGGGTATATTCTGAACTTACTGTGAAGCTTACCGATTCGGGAGCTCCTACTCCTAATCCCTTAATCGCAAATAATCTCTCTAAGTCCACGAGCGAGTTCAAGCAATTGCAGAATCACCATTTTTTCAATGTGCCTCCTAGTCTGAAGTACAACATAATTAGTGAGGATGGAGAAATGCTCATAATCAGCCATAGCTCATTTATAACTGAAATGCAGCCATTCATAGAATGGAAAACATTGACAGGCATGAAAACCACGATAGTGGATATTAATACCATCGGTGCTGATGAAAATTCTATAAAGAATTATATACAAAACTATTACAATTCACACAACCTTGGTTATGTATTACTAGTGGGTGACCACGAAATGGTACCTTCCTCATTTAGCACCACTGCTAATGGATATTCGGATGTCGCTTATGGTTATACTGCTGGGGATGACCATTATCCCGATGTTTTTGTAGGACGTTTCTCTGGTGAAACTGTTGCGCACATTAGGACCCAAGTGAGTAAAGTGTTGGCCTATGAGCGCGATGCTACTACGGATCAATCTTTTTATGCTGTAAGTGCCTTTATAGCTTCCGATCAAGGTGCTGGTATCGGCGATGATGGACAGATAGATTGGGAACACAGCAGGGACATAAGATCCAAATTATTGGATTATACTTATACCGCTGGTCACGAGTTTTATGATGGCAGTCAGAATGGTGAAGATGCTCCTGGGAACCCCAATGCAATGGATGTAGTTCAAGTAGTGGAGGATGGGCTAGGCGTAATGTGGTACACTGGTCATGGATTCGAGCAGGGATGCAGTACCAGTGGTATTAGCAGCTCGGAGGTCTCTAATATGGATAATGTAGGTAAACTGCCATTCTTTTGGTCAGTTGCTTGTGTGAATGGCGATTTTGTGGGCAAAACTTGTTTTGCGGAGGCCTGGCTAAGGGCTACACATAATAATCAGCCCAGCGGGGCCATCGCTACTTTGATGTCAAGTATTAATCAAGCATGGGCTCCTCCTATGGAAGGACAAGATGAAATGGCTAAGATACTTACCGAAATTGCAGATGGAAATATTAAGAGGTCGTTTGGTGGTATTAGCTATAACGGCTGTGCAGGGATGAATGATGCCTATGGATTAGGCGGATATGAAATGACGGATAGTTGGAATTGCTTTGGGGACCCTTCATTTATAATCAGAACTAAAACACCTGAAACTATGACCGCTTCCCATAATCCCACTACAATGGTAGGCACAACTTCATTTGAAGTTACTTGTGATACAGAAGGGGCGAAGGTCAGCATGGTGAAGGATGGTATGATCATCGCGGTAGCAAATGTTGTGGATGGTATAGCCGTACTCAATTTTGAACCACTCAATACGATCGGCAATGCGAGTATTACAGTCACAGGTTTCAATAAAATACCTATTTTTAGCAACGTAAACATATTACCAGCTCAAGGTACACATATCACAACTACGCAAAACCCGATGCTTACCATCAGCGGCGAAAATGGCAACTATATAGCTGAATACAATGAGGTGTTTACGATCGACTTATCAGTTCAAAATATAGGTAATCAGTCAGGTCAAAACATTGTAGCTACCCTAACCGAAGAAAGTGATTATGTTAATGTGCTAGTGAACTCATTGAATGTGGGAACGGTCAATGGTATGGAATCAATCAATTTTGCTAGTGCCTTTTTAATTCAAATAGGAAACAATGTGCCCGACCAATCGGTTGTGAACTTTACACTTACATTTACCGACAGTCAAGGGAATAGCTGGATCACTCACCCTACATTGACCATATCAGCTCCAGCATTAGAAATCCTAAGCTTTGAAATCAATGATATTGAAACAGGCAATGGAAATCTAATAATCGATCAAAATGAAGAAGTAGAAATACTAGTTATGGTGAAAAATAATGGTCATAGTACTACATTACCTGCCCTTGGACAATTGATAGCAAACACTTCTAATTTTATCTTAAGTAATGAACAAGATGCCCTTGGTCCATTAACACCTGATGGCAGTATATTTACTGCTAACTTCATAGGGGTGGCACAAGCTCAACTGCCTGCCTCCACTACAATTTCATTTAATTTTGAAGTGCTTACTAATAGTGAATACAATGTGGAACAAGACTTTGAAACCATCGCAAATATAGCAGTCGAAAATTTTGAATCAGCAGATTTTAATCAATATGATTGGAATACAACAAATACCATTTCTCCTTGGGTAATTGATAATCAAAATTCGTATGAAGGAAATGAATGTGCAAGGTCAGGATCAATAAATGACAACGAAACTTCTAGCCTGTATATGAGCATTGATGTTGCAGTGGCAGGCACAATAAGTTTTTATAAAAAAGTGTCATCTGAGCAGGATTATGATTATTTATTGTTTTATATCGACAATGAGCAGCAGGCTGCTTGGTCAGGCAATATCGAATGGGCTGAATCTAGCTTTAGCATAAGTGCGGGTGAACATATTCTTAGGTGGGATTATGTAAAGGATCAATATATTAATGCTGGTGCTGACGCCGCGTGGATTGATTTCATTAAACTGCCCATACTTGTCGATGAGAATGCTTGTGTAGCAGAAGCAGGAAGCATACAAGTAAGCAACAACACAATTTCTGATGGTGAGTCTATTTCAGTAACAGCATCAGGTAATACCGTGAGCAATGAACAAATCTTTTTGTTGACTACAGTAGGACCTACTTATAATATTATTGAAATAAGTGATAACCCATACACAGTATTTTCACCTGAAGCTGGTAACTATATAATAGGATCATTAAATTACAATTCACAGGATGCACCAGTATTGCCAGCCATAGGGCAGAGCGCACTCGGTATAACAGGAGGTTGTTATGACTTAAATTTATTGGGCAATTCAGGAATTGCTATACAAGTGGAAAGTGCAACACTAACCGAACAAATATTGCTCAATGGATGGCAAATCTCACCCATCCCAGCCAAAAAATTCGTAAACATTACCTTATATCAAAATTTTGATGGTGAGATAAGTCTAGAGTTATATGACCTCACTGGTAGAGAAGTATTTCACGAAATATTTTTTGCTAAAAAAGGGGAGCTAGTACACCCATTAAGTCTAACTGAATTTAGTGAAGGAATTTATTTGCTCAATGTTCGCACGATGGATAATTTTTTCAGTGGTAGAGTTATAAAGCAATAGGACAATAGTTCTTGCATTTGGATCGCTAATACAATAATTAATCCATGATTAATCATTAATCAAGTATCAACTTTAATCCTGATATTTATTATATGAACTGCTTTATATACCTTTGGGGTCTTAATATGTAACTATAATCTTGGCTAATTATCCGCTTATTGAATCGAGTTATCGTGTCGTAGGAATTATGAGTGGTACTTCCATGGATGGCATTGATATCGCTTATTGTTTTTTTCATTATGACACTAAGAGGTGGCGATATCGAATTCTTAAAACACAATTTATACCTTATGATTACACCTGGCCAACGATTTTCAGATCATTAGCCTCAGAGTCTCCTAAGCGATACTATGAACAGCACAATCGGTTTGGCCATTATTTGGGACAGGTTATTAATCAATTTATAAAGGATAATCATATAGAAAATGAGCTGGACTTTATCGTAAGTCATGGTCAAACCATTTTTCACGATCCTATAGCGGGATATACCATGCAAATAGGCGATGGAGCGGCCATAGCTGCTAAGACTGGATTTCCAGTTATTAGCGATCTGCGATCGTATGATATGGCACTCGGTGGTCAAGGAGCACCTATCGTTCCTATTGCAGATTACCACCTCTTTAGCGAATATCGCTATTGCTTAAACCTAGGGGGAATTGCGAACCTAAGTACTTACAAGAATAATCGAATCATAGCTTATGATATCGCTGGCTGCAATTTAGTTTTTAATCGATTAGCCAATTATAAAAATAAGGATTATGATGAGGATGGGATCATGGCTAGAGCGGGAATAATAAATGAGGAAATACTAGCGCGATTAAGAGAATGGGAATACCTAAAACTGGCTTATCCCAAGTCCTTAGATGCCTCTACTACTTGGCCAATTGTGTTTGATGAGGAACAGTATGATCAGGTTTCCATCGAAGACAAAATGTGTACTTATGCCGAATTTTTAGCTAAGGAAATAAGCAATAATTTATGTGGCGATGATATTCAAAACCCAAATATTTTAATAACAGGCGGTGGTGCACTAAATGAATACCTAATAGAACGCATTGAGTATTATGCTATGCCTATTAAGGTGGTAATTCCTAGTGATGAATTAGTGAACTATAAGGAGGCACTGGCCATGGCATTTTTTGGCGTATTGAGAATGAGGGGCGAAGCAAATTACCTCACGGATGTTACTGGTGCACAAAGAGCTGCAATAGGAGGTGCCCTATACCAAGGATGGAGAAAAAAATTGTGAAGTGCGGTCTAAGTGTTTTGTTAATAGGTCTAATCCTATCTCTTTTTTTATAGTTGAGTAATATTAATTTTCAAAATCAATGAACATTGTAACAGGTGCAAGTGGTTTCCTAGGTGGGGTTATTACAAGAAAACTAGCGTCAGATAATCAATATGTTAAAGCCCTTTATAGAGATGTTAATTCCATACCACAAGACTTGCTAAATAATGCCAATATAAGCTGGATTAAGGGCGATGTATTAGATACCGAAGCATTATTACAACTTTTTTCCGAAGGTGATCAGGTGTATAACTGTGCAGCGCTAGTAAGTTTTAATCCCGCTCACGCGAAGCAATTAGCTCAGGTAAATATCAAAGGCACTGAAAACATCGTCAATGTAAGTATTCATAAAAAAATAAAAAAACTAATCCATATAAGTTCTATAGCAGCATTAGGGAGGTCCAAATCTATTAATACCATTAATGAAGATACGGAATGGGAAGATGATAAGTTAAACTCAGCCTATGCCATAAGCAAGTACGAAGGAGAGATGATGGTGTGGCGCGGAATAGCTGAGGGATTATGCGCTGACATTATTAATCCAGGCATCATTTTAGGTCCTACTAACTGGAATCGAGGATCGGGAAACCTATTCAAAAAAGTTGCAAATGGCTTAGCCTTCTACCCCCCTGGAGCCTCCGCCTTTATAGGAGTTAATGATGTAGCTGATATGAGCATACAATTGATGAATAGCAATATCCATAGTCAAAGATATGTATGCATAGCAGAAAACTTGAGCTACCTCCAATTATTTACGTGGATGGCTGAAGGTCTTCATAAGAAACCACCACATATTCAAGTAGGTGCTTTTGTTTCTAATATGTTGGCCTTAGTTGAATCTATACGAATTAAGTTTACAGGTGGCGAACCCATAATAACTAAAGAAACAATAAGATCAGCACAAGAAAATTTTGTATATCTCAATGATAAGTCAATTGCCCAGTTGGGATTCAATTATACACCAATAAAACAGGTAATACTAGATGCTTGTAGTCATTATCCTCGACCAATTTCAATTGATCACACAGCTTACAAGTAATTTCGCTATGTTGTATCCGCAATAGGGAGTGAAAGAGTTTGTATAGGGCTGGCAAGTTCATGCTGCCGATAAAAAAATAAAAAATTCGCAAGCAACCCGGGCCTGTATGGAATCGCTATAATTGCATTGTTTTTAGTTGTAGAATATAATCTGTTTTAAATAGGGCTTGCTAAATAATTCCAATTTCTTTACTATATTTGAGTTGCCAACT